>NZ_JAXBME010000013.1 GCF_033963835.1 Cytobacillus sp. IB215665 | reverse complement strand
AAGTAAAGTAGCACGTACTAAATCTGCTGATATGCAGTCTAACAAATATTTTGACCATAATAGTCCAACTTATGGTTCACCTTTTGATATGATGAAAAAGTTCGGTATCACATATAAATCAGCTGGAGAAAATATTGCTTACGGTCAAAAAACACCTCAAGAAGTTGTGAATGCTTGGATGAATAGTGAAGGTCATCGCAAAAATATTTTAAATTCTAGCTTCACTCACATTGGTGTTGGTTACGTTGAACAAGGTAACTATTGGACTCAAATGTTTATTGGTAAATAACTAGAATTATAACTTTAAAGTCACCAATCAAATGAACAGTTTGAAGATTGGTGGCTTCTTTAATCTTATGATACACTTTGTTGCTATTTATATAATTGAGATGGCAAACAAGGTATTTATGATTGTTAAAGTTATAAAGCACAAGATGTTACAAGTTTTAATATAATCCTTGATTAAATTTTAGAAAGAACAACAATATTCAATGCGAAAATTAACTTTAGGTAAAATCCTCTAACAACATTCATCAAACTTTCATCCTAACCTGAAAATATCTTTATCACTCTCAACCTCAACTCATTATTAGCAACTATGCATGTATAGCTTGAAGTTTAACTTAATTTCTATTACACTTTCGATGAAGTAGAAAAACTGGAGGACTATTAATTGAACAACTTGTTACTTCAAGAAGCACAGCAATTTATTAAAGAATGTTACATGGAATTTAAAAAAACAGAACGAGAAGTTAATGATCGAATAACGTGCATAACAGAAGAAATTACCGAACATGGCACATACTCCCACACGTTTGAAGAGTTAGAATACGGGGCCAAGTTAGCCTGGCGCAATAGTAATCGATGTATTGGCAGACTCTTTTGGGACAGCCTAAAAGTTTTTGATTTTCGACACCTCACAACTGAAGAAGATATAGGTGATGCATTGTTCAAACATATTGATTATGCTTCGAACAATGGCAATATAAGATCCACCATTACTATTTTTAAACCAATAAAGAAAGACGGGCAAATAAGGATATGGAACCATCAATTAATTCGTTACGCTGGCTATGAAACGGACAATGGTGTAATCGGAGATCCAAGCTCCATCCCCTTCACTAAACAATGCCAACAGCTCGGTTGGAAAGGTGAAGGTACACACTTTGATTTATTACCGATTGTCATACAAATAAATAATAACATACCTAAATTTTTTCATATCCCTAAAGAAAAAGTCATTGAAGTACATTTACAACACCCCGAATATGCTTGGTTTAAAGATTTAAATATTAAATGGTATGCTGTTCCAATCATCTCTGATATGAAATTAGAAATTGGAGGTATACAATACACAGCTGCTCCATTTAACGGATGGTACATGGGAACAGAAATTGGTGCAAGAAACCTCGCAGATGAATTCAGGTATAATTTACTTCCCAAGGTAGCTTCTTTAATGGGACTTGATACGACAAAGCAAGCTACTCTATGGAAAGACAGAGCACTTATTGAATTAAATACAGCTGTGTTATACTCTTATAAACATGATGGCGTTAGTATTGTTGACCATCATACTGCAAGTCAACAATTTAAGATGTTTGAACAAAAAGAGCAAGCTTGCGGGAGACAAGTTACTGGGGATTGGACATGGCTAGTCCCACCTGTATCACCTGCAACAACTCACATTTTTCACAAAGAATATAATAATTCACTTATAACGCCTAACTTCTTTAAACAAGAAAATCCGAATTTATAAATACCATTTAGATCGTAACTCATTAACATTACATCGAAGATGTAAATAGAGTTACGATTTTCTTATGTTCAACAAGAAGTTTATTAACCCCTCATCTAACCTCTTTCTAAAATTTGTTTCCGTAAGCCTATATATTATATTACAAATATATAACATGGCTTGTTAACAATTTGTAATGAAATTGTCTTAAAAGTTAGCAGTAGAAAATGTGTCAACAGTCAAATTAATGTATTATTTATCAGTAATGGATTTTAATAGTAAAATATTTTTTAATGTATTTATTTGGTAATGTCTTATATTCACTTAAGTGATCACTGTTTCCATCAAATTAAAACTATTAGGACATTCTTATATATGTCACTGGCATGTTCTCCCTTAATTATTACAAAAATTTCATGATATAGTTGATGTAAGAGAGAAATAAAACTAGATACAATTTTGTTAAACACCGAGGAGGAATAACACTATGAAAAAAGGAATATTACTATCTACTGCAACTGCTATGACTCTATTATTTGCTTCACCAGGAATGAGTTCAGCAGAAAGCAATCAACCTACAATAAAACCAATCGTAAAATATGAAGTGCATTCACAGATCCCACAAGAAACAATAAATGAAATGATTCAACAATTATTACAACAATTGAGCAAACAGTACAATATTAAGCTTGACATCCCAACTCAACCATCTAATGATGAACAATCTAATAATACGCCTATAGAAGAAGCTCCTGTTGTTCAACCACCGACTAGTCCACCAACACAGCCTGAAAAGCCACAGGAAGAACAACCACAAGAGGAATCTTCAGCATTAAGTAAATTTGAGCTACAAGTAGTTGAATTAACAAATGCAGAGCGTGCAAAAAGTGGACTATCTGCATTAAAAATAGACGAGAGTCTAAGTAAAGTTGCACGAACTAAGTCTGCTGATATGCAGTCTAACAAATATTTTGATCATAATAGTCCAACATACGGTTCTCCGTTTGATATGATGAAGAAATTCGGTATAACTTATAAGTCAGCTGGAGAAAACATTGCATACGGTCAGAAAACACCTCAGGAAGTTGTAAATGCTTGGATGAACAGTGAAGGTCATCGTAAAAACATCCTTAACTCAAGTTTTACTCACATCGGCGTAGGATATGTTGAGCAAGGAAATTACTGGACTCAAATGTTTATCGGTAAATAAATAGTATTCAATTTAACTATTACGCAGTGTAATTACAGTTAGTATTTCTATATATAGCATTTATAGAAATACTAACTTTTTTTATTGCTGGAACATTGTAAAAATGTTTTTATCTTTTTTCCTTCTCAATTAATTAAACGAATTAGATTAAAAAAAGTTTTAAAAATATCATAATTATATTACTAAAATAAATGATTTATATGTAATTTTATGGTACGTCTATTCATTAGTAAAATGTCACAAAATTGTCACATTTCCAGAACACTGCTGACATATTTATAGTTCATAATACTTACTAAGTGGTGAAACAATTTTTCTCTTTTTCATTTTTAGTCCTTTCTCTCACAGCAGTGAATAGGGCTATTTTTTTGGACTTAAATTATGATCTTTGATTATAGGCACTCTTCTCTTAAAATCAAGACACAGCCAGTACACTCTTTCCTAGTAACACTCACTAATAAATAGAATTCGTCCTAGTTGTAGTTTAAATACGTATTGAATCGACTTCTATACAATCTAAATAAAATGTGCAAAATAGAAAATCTTACATCCGAAGCTTTGTCGTATATATTATTTAATAGCATGGAACTTAATCAATATTGTGTATGGTATGAGCCACTTAAGTTAGATGGAACACTTGAAGTAGGTTCGATTCAGTCATAAGTACGAGAAAAAAACAATCTATTGCTCGATTTCAGCAACTCGATATCATTCTATACTTAGAGTATCAAATGTAAAGGGTGATAACATTGTTAAAAGATATGTTAAAACGTAAAAGGAAAAAAATATTCAATATTGATATATATAATGAAATCGAACAAAAAAAGCAAGAATTGATCAGAAAGTATTATTTAAATATTTGATTATACTAAACAGCTCTTCATAAGGGCTGTTTTGACTTAGCGATAACTACTTACTTTTTTTACGTAAGTTATGTTGTAAGCTTTATTAATAGTGGATTTTGATGAATTTTGTAAGGCTCAATAAATTTTTTTAAGTAAGAAAGATGCCACGGCGTAAGAAATACATGCTCGAAAATCATTACGAAAACAACATACATTCACTTCTTTCTATATAAATGGTGTACTCCTATAAGAATTAACAAAATAATTGGTAACAGCATTGCTATTAATAATTCACCTGATCGGAGCCAGTATATCCAAAGTTCTAATTCACTCCTTGTGTTTATAAACGCTGTGATTAAAGAAGAAACTAATAATAAACATAGTATTGATAAGCGCGGTGGAATCTTAGGTAAGGCTTGCTGTAAAAATTGGTCTGCTCCCCAAAAAAATAAAACAATGGTAACTAGGACTTCAAACATGAATAAGTTAACAACAAAACCTTCAACTCTTTCGACAATTGGAAATTCAACATATTCAAGCAATGTTATCACAGGGTATACATCATTTATTAATTGCTCAAAACTAAAAAATCCAAACGATATAAAACAAGTAGCTAGATAAATAAATGTGAGTAAGAGATGAGCAAATAATATAGGTCTCATAGCGGTACTCAGTTTTGAAATATAAGGGATAAAAAGTAAAGCAATTTCAACACCTAGAAAGTGTAAGCCTACTTGGTTCCCTTTCATTAATAATTCTTTTTCTCCTTCAAAAATAAATGGAGTTAATCTTGTGAACGAAAATTCTGGTATATGGAATCCTAATAAGAGTGCGATTAATATCGTTGAAAAAAATACAACAGTAGCTTTAGCGATATGATAAATTCCTCTACGAACAAGCCAGTATGTTAAAATAGCCATTAGGACAACAAATAAAATAGACATGTTCGGGTAATAGAGCATACTGAGTATTAATTGAAAATTTTTGGCTATTAATATTCCAAGGGCACCATAAAGCAATGCAACACAAATATAGAATGGACATAACAGGAACTTCGGTAGTATATCCATAATATTAAAAATTGTACGTCCCTTTCCAAAACTAAAGACTAACCCGATAAGTATTATATTTACCACAAAAAATACGGACACTATTCCAATTCCAAGCCACCCATTTGTTCCAAATGCTTCAGCTGTTATGCGGGGTAAACTAAAAATTCCTACACTGATTTGACACATATAAATAAGAGCAAATATTTGATGAGGTTGTAGTTTTTCTTGCATAGGCTTCTCCTATTAGTAAAGGTAATCCAATAATAGTAATATTGAATATTTTTTACTATTTCCAGTATTTTATTATAAAAATACTATGTCTTTAACGTAATAGAAGAATATTACTTATATGTTTTGTACATCTCAGTTGTCACACGTATCGTCTGTCTATTTTTGATAATAAAACTGGTGAATCACTCGTCACTCTAAACAATAATTGCAGATGCATTAACGTAACTACTTTTCATACAAGTAAATAATCATAAAAAAACACCCTACGCTATTATAAAGATAGGGCTATTTTCATAACATCTTATGTTCTCTGGATTTCTTAGTACTCATAATCGTGTTTACACAAAAATATAGGCCCTACTCTAGCTATCCACATAATAGTATACCTAATAAATCTTCTGTTAAAATTCTATTGTTCTCCCTCTGCCCATTTCAGTTTGTGTTCTTCAGCTTGTAAAATAGACTGAAAATGATACTATTATTTAGAAATGCGATTAACAACAGAACCTCCAATAGTATACTCCTCTCATGCAAAATAGTAATCCAATTTGCATAAACGTATTGACTTTATTCAGTTATAATCTAAATAACAACACGTTTTTATCGTATTCCTGTAAGCACCAGTTATATTTATTAATTATTGCTTCATGAATATCGTCTTCTTGCGGGCGAACTTCTTTAAAGCCATATTTTTTATAAAAATTCCCAAGGTTATCAAAGGGTATACAATAAACATTAGCAGCATCTATTTTTTTTGCTTCTTTAACTAAAAATGATACTAGTTCTCCAGCTAATTTATGCCCTCTGTATGCTGGAAGAATATAAATACCTCCCATTTCCAAATTATCCTTATCAATTTGAACTAAACGCCCTATACCTGCATTTTTTCCATTGTAAGTTACAATTGCAACAATTTCATTTTTTAAATCACTTGGAATAAATCCTGCTATCTTATACTGGTTATTAATCCATTCTACATTCTTTTCTGTTGCTAATATAATCCCCATATTCGTTCACACCTTTTAGTTTAAATTATCTTTATTGTAAACGATATGGATTTATTTGTAATTCAATGTTTGCATACAAACTAAAATTTGGTAACCTTATCGACATAAAATCTTACTATATGAACGTGTCTGTAGGTTTCAATAAGAGTTGGAATGATATGGGGATGCAATGTTTCATTTGTTTTAACCAATGGGATTAAAGATAACGGAGCGGACAAAATAGAATTTTTTTAAAATTTAACAGGAACTTTTCTTTGTTTGTTGAATTGTACATTCAATGATAATGTAGGAGGTATGTATATGGATTACAAAGTTTATCAAATCGCTGGTCAATTAGAACGGGAAAACCTTGTTGAATTAGAATCAATTCTATATGAAGAGGAGCAAGCTGGTTATAAGTTACACTCTATTATTCCTCAAACGAATGAAGGATATTGTGATAGTAATATTGTAGTATTAGAAAATGATGATAATGATCATATCGAAGTACAAATTGTCGATATCGAATCAGGAGATATAATAATTAGTTATTTAAGAAGGGATACTTCTGGTTTTCTGGCATTAGTAAAAAACAATCAAGATATAGAAATAAGAAAAAATGATACGGTTTTTAAAGGTACATTTAAATACTCTACATTTCAAATAATAGATGAAAAAGAAGAATTAATTGAGGTATTAAAAATCTACATTAAATTATTAACCCCGGTTGACGCTAACTAAAAAACGCTCCCTACACATTATAACTTCCAAAGTATACATTCTGTTATGATCATGTTTCTTACCCTGTATACACATTTCTTTTGTAACCTAAAGTGAAGAATTATATATGAATGCTACTATTCAATATAGATAACTGTTTACAAATACAAAGGATGTTATCATAATCTTTATTGTTAATATTAATGAAAAAACGAAATAAAAATCAATGCCACCGTTTTACTAGGTAATTTTCGCATTCTGTAGCTAAATGTTCTAAGATATATATAGTATTCGGGATATCTTTTTTACTTTTACAATTTTTAAGCTTTATTAAAATTTATCATATTATTTCAACATAGTATGCGAAAAGAGCTTTATACAAAGATAATATGCACAAATTTATTGCTTAAACGAAAAAGCAATGAATTTGAACATCGCTCAAATAAAACGTGGCTTAAACACAAAATACGAAGAGATTACTTTATTAACAATCAACATTTATTACAATGTTACTATCAAAAAACAACTTCAAAACATAATTTGGATATATATCCATTATGTTTTTTCTATTAGACTTTCCCTTTGTTTATATAACTTACAAATCTATCATTCTCCTACGTTCTTAATAAGATATTTTAAAGTATTCTTAATTCCTTGTTCCAGTTGGAAATTTGGATACCAATTTAACAGTTTTTGTGCTTTACTATTACTTAAATAGCTGTTATTAATTTCACCTTCTCTTCCTGTTACATACACAGGTTTAATTACTCTATTCGTAGCCTTTGCCACCAAGTCTATTAGTTCGTTAATTGACGTTTGGCTTCCTGTACTAATATTCATTATTTGATTATCACCACCGCTTAGTGCAAGATAACTTGCATTTGCAACATCTTTAACATGAATAAAGTCTCTCGTTTGATTACCATTACCAAAAACTTCAATCCGCTCATTTTCAAGGACCTTGTTTAAGAAGATAGAAATAACGCCAGCTTCACCTTTCATTCCTTGCCTTGGCCCATAGACATTAGCATATCTTAAAATACAATATTTGAGTCCATACATACTTTCGTATAACTGAATATACGTTTCTGCACATACCTTCGACACACCATAAAACGATTTTGGACTGAGCACGTGACTTTCATCCACAGGGGTTACATGAGGTTTACCGTATACCGCAGCTGTTGACGCAAAAATGATTTTTTTTACATTAAATTTGATACAGCATTGCAGTAAATTAATTGTACCTTGTATGTTCATTTTACTGTCTGCTAACGGATTTTTCATAGAATAAGGGACAGACGCTTGTGCTGCTTGATGAATGACGAATGTCGGTTTTTCTGTTAAAAATACATCTTCAAGATCAGAACTTGTAATATCAACTTGATGAAGACATACATGTCCAAGAATATTGTCCCTATCCCCATTTGACATATTATCTACTACGGTAACTTCATAATTCTCTTGCACAAGTCTTTCTACAATATGTGAACCAATAAATCCTGCTCCCCCGGTTACTAAAACTTTCAAAATCCTGCCCCCTTTCATATACATAGCTTTTATTGCTCTCCTTTTAATAGCTTCTTTTCATGTACTTTGTTGCTATTTTTACCAAATTATTACCATGAACAGTGGTTTATATGTTAGTGAAAAAAAAGATGCTAGGAACTCTAGTTGACACATGTTTATTTTTTCTTACGAAAAACAACAATCCAGACGAAAAAAGCTTTTGTAGACCGACAATTTGATGAGTGTAAAAACTCAAATATTGTAAAAGTTGCTACGAGCTCAATTTTTTACAAATATCTTTGTTTGAATACACAATGAATGTAAAAACAGCCTTTTAACAACAATCTTTTTTGCGTACGTTAAGAGAAGCTGGCTTTACCGTATTTAAATAAATAATAATTTCTTCCTTTTTTGTAATTTGACAGCCGATATAATGGGTGTTCCTTTAATAATGTGAAGAGCATTTTCCTTGAAGTAGTTCGAATAATGTATTGATAATTTTTTGTCAAGAAACGTGTATGCACATACTAAATCAAAAGATCGACTACTTGTATTGTGTGCATCTGATGCTATGAAATGCACAAGGTTTTGCTTTATTAATGATAATGTTACTTTCTGTAATCTATGTCCCCATAAGCCAATTACACTAGCTGCTGTAACTTGCGCTAATGCGCCTTGGTTAATTAAATGCAATAGTTTAGTTGGGTGTCTTCGAATTTCAGCATTCCTTTCAGCATGAGCAATGATCGGTACGTATCCCATAGATTTCATTTTTTCAAATATTTCTTCAGTGTAATGAGGTATATATTCACTAGGCAATTCAATTAACAAGTATTTATGTGAATCATTCAAAGATATGAGCTGATTCCTCTCTAGATCTTTAATGATACCTTCATATAGGCCAATTTCCATACCAGGGCAAATCGTTAACGGAATATTTTCAGATTTTAATAGTCTATTAACCTCATCTAGTTTTTCATATATTTTTGTTGGTGGATTATAGTAATTCTTAAAATCTTGGTGAGGCGTAGCAACAACATGGCTGATTCCAAATTCAATAGCTTTCTTTGCCATATCAATTGTAGTCGTTAATGTTGTAGCCCCATCGTCTAATCCATATAAAATATGGTTATGGATATCGACAACCAATTCATTCCTCCCCTTCCATTTTTATATTAATTGCTCTATTTCAAAATTATGAGAATATTGATTTAACAATATACGCAGAACGATAGCTCATTATTACAACATTACCATTTATTCTTAAGCTATTTTGGATATTATCAATATTTCACTATTGTTGGGACTTCAATTGCATTGAAAGTTCCTGTTTTTATCTCCACAAACAAGTATTTTCGTTATAAATTGAGCAGTTTCTTCCTATTGGATAAGGCTTATACGGAAGGATTTAATATATAAAGATGTTACATATACAATTTTATCTTGAAGCCGAGGTTATTATTCTCAATATTATTACGAAGTTTAGCTTTTAATTTCACTGTACTTGATTTTTTTATACACTTATACAACATCAGTCCCCCATCACATAAACTACTACTATGACGGGGGACTGACACTTTAATATTATTTTAATTGGGCTCGATTAGTGAAGAATGTTTTGTAGCCGAACTGGATAAATAAGAAAACTGATAATGATACACTTCCAGTAATGCCTAAAACGATAGCAATTTGGTATTTTATTGAAACTAACGGGTCAGCACCTGATAGGATAACTCCTGTCATCATTCCTGGTAAAAAAACAATTCCCATGCCTACCATGCTATTTATTGTTGGTAGGATAGCAGCATCAAAAGCTTGATTAACAATGGTTTTAGAAGCTTCCTTTGGTGTTGCTCCGAGCATAAGGGCAGATTCAACTAGATGTCGTTTACTTTTCATTCCTTCAATTAACGTATTCACTCCCAAGTTAATACCAGTCATTGCATTGCCAATGATCATACCTGAAATAGGTATAAAATATCTAGGATCATACCAAGGCATAAAATTGATAACGACAAAGTCGAAATACAATATCGTTGCGATTGTTCCGATAAATAACGAGATCGTTATATACCATTTTAACTCTATGGAAATAGTTTCTTTTGACCTTTTGAAAATATTATAAACAGCAAATAATTCCATAAGCAATATTATAATTATAGTTAACCAAGGGTTAGAGTGTTTAAAAACATAAGTAAGTATGTAGCCAACTAATATTAATTGAAAAGTCATGCGTATTGACGCAATTAAGATTTCTCGTTCTCTACTTATGCCTTTCCGTTTTACGATAAATAATAAAATAATAATAAATATATATGCGCTTAATAGTTGAATTAGTGAGATATCTTCAATCGTATTCATGGCTTTCACATCCTATATCACTGTTATTGTTTGCCATATGTGTAATGAAAATAATACTAAATAACTTTTGTCGTATGCTTATTAAATGTATCATTTATAAGCATTAACATCTTCCATGTTTATTATAAAATCTGAGTATGTCTCCGCGACTTTCATGGAATGTGTTACCATGACAACAGTTGTTTTCTCTGCTTTTGCACGAGAAATAAACCGCCCTATAACCAAATCCTCGGTCTCTTCATCAAGGGAAGATGTGGGCTCATCTAATAGGTACACAGGTGCTTTCATAAGCATTATTCTTGCAAAGGCGAGACGCTGCTGTTCTCCCCCTGACAATTTATTCGCATCTACATCCAACTTAGTTTGTAAGTTAAACATTGCTAACGTTTTTGATAAGACTTCATCATTCACTGATGTATAATTCTTCTCTGATAACTTAAGCCCTAAAAGCAAATTGTCTTTAACAGTTCCTTCAAATATGGCAGGATATTGTGTTAAAGTTACTACTTGACGTCTTAATTCAACTGGCTCTATTTCTTCTATAGATTTATCATTATAATAAATTACGCCACTATCACTTGATATCATATTGTTTAGCAACTTTAATAAAGTAGATTTTCCTGATCCACTTTTCCCGATAATACTTGTTACACTGCCAGTTTGGATTTGCAAAAATTTTAGTTGTAATATGTTCTTATAAGTAACATTTTCTAATTGAAACATCACAATGTCCCTGCCTCCAAATAATATTAAAAAAGTTACAATACCTTCTTGGGAATTGTAACTCTCTTCATACCTATATAAGGAATATAATAATTAGTTTACCTCTTTATAATAAGAAACATTCTTTTTCCTTTTTCTATATACTGAAATGATAATAAAAAAAACAAACAATGGAATCACAAACATAAATGAAGTTATCAACAAACTACCTTCCTTTTTTCCAGCAAGCGTTGTTTGTTCTCCATCTTTCATATTCTCATTCATGTCAACCTTATCCAACTGATACGTATTTATTACTCTATTTTGTTCTCCTAAAATGCTTAGCATTCCTTGCTCATCGGTCGACAATGAAACATCTTCGGTGCTTTTTTTAGTATAGGTCACATCCTCAGAAAGGATATATTCATTATTTTGTTCGTCAACAAATTGCTTGTTTTTCGGAATCACATTCTTTATAAAATTCTCAAAGCCATAATCAAAAAGTGCAGTCGTATCCTCATAAGCGAAATTTTTAGAGGATGCTTTTAAAACAACTGCTATTAAGTTTAAGTTTCCTTTAGTTGCAGAGGTAACTAATGTATGACCTGATTCATCAACATACCCTGTTTTGCCACCTGTAACACCGTCATACCACCTTAATAGTTCGTTATGTGTATACAGAGTCGTTTCCCAGCCTGTGCCCTTCCACTCTAATTCCACTGTACCAAATATTTCACGAAAAGTATCATTTTTCATCGCGTATTTAGTAATTTGAGCCATATCTGAGGCTGTTGTATAGTGTTCCGGATCATATAAACCGTGTGGGTTCTTGAACTGAGAATGTTGAACATTTATTTTATCTTCACTAAATTTGTTCATTCGCTCAGCGAATTTTTCTTCGCTGCCATCAAAGTATTCAGCAATAGCTACACCAGCATCATTACCTGAATTAATTAATAAACCTTGAATTAATTTAAGTAAAGTAACTTGTTCACCTACCTCTAGATAAACACGTGTACCATCAACATTCCTAGCATTTTCACTTACTGTAACTTGATCTTCTAAATTTCCTTCTTCTATAGCAATAATAGCCGTTAAAATTTTGGTTAGACTTGCTGGATACATTCTTTGATCGCCATTTTTACTATATAATACATCCCCAGTGCTTCCATCAAGTAATAACGCCGCTTCACTATTAATGTTGAAGGTCGATTCATCGGATGCATAAGCAATATAACTCTTTATTTGAATGGAGCACATAAATATAATTATTATACATAATTTCACTAGTTTCTTTATCATAGTTGCCTCCACATATGTTGTATCTAAACTAATAGACTCACTTAACTATGATATCATATATTCTTTTACTTTTCAGGCTGTTACAAAGATCTATACCCAAGTATTCATATCAATATAAAAGGATACTGCTATAAAAATGTATTCTATTACCAATCAATTCGTACAAGCAAAGCAATTATGAATACATATATTATTACTACCACCAACCTTATCTTTCATCTATCCCTATCACCACATTATCAATTTTTATATTAAACAAAGACTCTTTTCGTAAACTTGGTTGCTATGTTTACTAAAACTTGGACAGTATGATGTGTTTTATGAAAGCTCAATTATTGTATAAATAGAAAAGATTTCACGAACGGAAGGGGTTACATGTTTATATCTAATAACGGAAAGCACAACCATTGCGAACGCAGTCTTAAACAATATTATTTACTTGATTGGAGGGTTTAAAAAATGAGTCATACTACAACATTTATACCAATTTTGGTTATCGTATTATTTATCCTACTAATTATCGTCTTATGTAATTGTAATGTTGTGTACTAGACGGATACAATTTTTAAATTTAATATACACAACTTGAAAGGAGGTAGAAAATATCATGTGTTACGGTGTGTCACCAAGTTATGGTTACGGCCCATCTTCTAATAGATCATTCTCTGTAATTGTTGTGTTGTTTATTCTATTAATTATCGTACTTTTTACAGTTGCAAGAGTCGCTTATTAATTCATTATCTTCGAATATAACAAAAGAGCATTAAATATAAAGCTTACAATTATCTGCTTTTATTTCATGCTCTCTATTTGACATTCTTTAAAGTACTGTAATCTTGCCCTGGAGACCCTTTACATACGAATGAACGATCGTTCCCATTACTTAATGGATGAAAGCTTAGAAATTACGATGATTGATTGCACACGCAATCTACTACGTGATCATTTACCATACCAACAGCTTGCATAAAAGCATAACAAATTGTTGTTCCAACAAATTTAAAACCTCGTTTTTTTAAATCTTTGCTTAGCGCATCGCTAATTGGAGTTGAAACCGGTACTTCTTTTATAGATTGAAAGTGGTTTTGGATAGGCTTTCCATCAACAAATGACCATATATAGTTAGAGAAAGAGCCGACCTCTTCAACCACACTTAAATAGCTTTGTGCATTTGTAACAGCAGATCGTATTTTTAACTTATTCCGAACAATCCCCTTATCATTTAATAAGCTTTGAATCTTTTCTTCATCATATTTAGCTATTAATTCGGGATCAAACCCGTTAAATGCTTTGCGATAGTTCTCTCTCTTTTTTAAAATGGTGTACCAACTTAATCCCGCTTGTGCTCCTTCCAATATAATGTACTCAAACAAAAGACGGTCATCATAAACAGGTACACCCCACTCATGATCATGGTAATGTATATATAAAGGGTCATCATTAACCCATTCACAGCGTTTAACAGTCATATAGTATACTCCTCTCATTACATTTAAAAAACTATTTTTACTAGAACTATTTTGTTGTCATATCATATCTACAATTACTCGTATTTATCGTTTCAAGGTATGTATAGAAGAAGGTCGGAGAATAAATACAGGTGAATAGTTATAAGGTAGTTCTTCGTTAACAACATATCGTATATAATGACTCATTGACAGAATATGTATATATTTCAGATGCTATTATTCCATGATTAACTAAACTAAGTCACTGATATTTACATAATCATTCCTAAATGATTTGCATTTTCATCTGGCAGTTGTGATATTCATTGTCAATTTTCATAATAAACATTACAGCATAACAGCTACCTTATTTTAATAATTGTTCAACATCCTACTTTGAGACTGAATCAAGCAATAGTATGAACCTTATTTACGAAAGTAGTTAAGAAAATAGACGAATTAATTATGGACATTCGTACACGCAAATCACCCATTCTAACATAGGTTATAGTATATTCCGGAAAGGAGGAAAAGTTATGGTGGATGGTTATGGTGCCGGATTTGGGTCAATGTTTGCGTTTGTCATAGTCATTTTTGTTCTGTTAATTATTGTAGGTTGCGTATGTACAGGATTTTATTAAAAAATAAAAAGCTTCTATAGAAAGATATATAAAGCTAAACTAACGTTACACAGCTGATAGTAAGATGCCAAAATTTTACTATTATAAAGATAATTGGTTGCGAATTCCTGTAATCGACAACCTATACACTCCTCAACATATAGGATTCCAATAAGAGTGGTGTTTTCACCACTCTTTGCATGCGGAAATTAATGATTAATTATTTACTCATTAAATTTTATCTCATTACTACCCATAACGGTGTATGAACCAGTAGCCTTGATATCAGCAACTATACTGTGTAACCCTTCTTCTTCTAATTTAGAGAATAATTCATCAGATTTGTCAATCTTAAACATTAACATTTGATCTTTATCTAATCCAGTAATTCTAATATCATCTAATAAATGATTATAATCGGGATCAGCAAACACACCAATTGCGATTTCGTAACTAATTCGATCTGTATCAGAACCATCTAGTTCTATCTCTTCAGATTTTAAGTACCAAAAATCAAAATAAATCTTCTCCATTCAATTCATCCTTTCTGC
The DNA here is from genome assembly GCF_033963835.1 of Cytobacillus sp. IB215665. Classification (NCBI taxonomy): domain Bacteria; kingdom Bacillati; phylum Bacillota; class Bacilli; order Caryophanales; family Bacillaceae; genus Cytobacillus; species Cytobacillus sp. IB215665. The sequence goes on along the minus strand of NZ_JAXBME010000013.1, from coordinate 122,397 downwards.
TTATTCATTTCATTTTAGCTTCGAAAAATGAAGTGAATCATTTACCTCTAATAAAGAAAAAAACAAATTATATTTTTGATTATGAAAAAACTATGTTATAATCAATTAAACCTTTTTACTTACCTGTTTTTATTTGAGGGTGACTTATGAATAAGGCTGGGAAACATTTCTATTGTGACATACTCTTTAGTATTTACAATTAGAAATTTCGAACAAGCTCTTCTTAGTCACCCTTTTTATAATGAATCAATTACCTAAAATACAACTCACAACAATTTACATAAACGCGAATAACCGGGTTTATTTTCAAATATTTTTATAAATGAATTACAATCACATATACAACTTTCATTCGTGGGACCTTCGATCAGGTCGTATACACTTGCTACTCTAATTTAATGATAATAGTAACAAAAAACAATGCGTTGATAAAAAAAGAGACTCAAGATGAGTCTCTTTTAAAAAGTATGAATTAAAATTTTTGAACGTTAGTAGCTTGTGGTCCACGGCTACCTTCTTCAATTTCAAATGATACTTCTTGACCTTCTTCTAAAGTTTTGAATCCGTCACCTTGAATAGCTGAGTAATGTACGAATACATCGTCTCCACCTTCAACTTCGATAAATCCAAAACCTTTTTCTGAATTAAACCATTTAACTTTACCTTGTACCATTATACTTCCTCCTGTGTGGATGTTTCCCACATTGTATTACTATTCTTGCTCTTAATGATATTCAGATGAAAAGTTTAACACTCGTTCTATCCTTACATACGAACAAAAATAATTCTAATTAATAGTACCAATAAGAAGCAAAAAATGCAAATACATTTAAAAAAATAATTCAAAATAATTTTATTAAAAACATTATATTAAAGCTACCTTCAGCAGCTATGTTGGTTCAGTCACATTTCAAAGTTTCCTCACTATAGCTACAAATTGACACCATCAGTATCTCTCTTTAATTGAAATATGATATTTTGAAATTATTGTGAAATTATATTAATAACCGATTTTTTGTGTATAATCATTAACAGAAGTACAAGTTTAAGTGCTAAAATGTGAGATCAGGTTGAAACTCCTACTCATTGTATTCCCATCGATCAACAATACGAAAACAAAGTTTAAAATATCATACAATTTAGGAGGTAGGTGGTCATCATGAAAGCTGAAGAAACTAAAAAATCTCAATTAAGCTCTGGTAATATAAATGCCTTATTAGCCTTCGCTAGTCTCATGGGAGCTTTATTTTTCGCTAGCATGCAAAATCAAATTGCATATGTATTTGCCGTTGCTTTTATTTATTTTTTACTAATGTCAGTGTCTAAACTGAATTTTATTAAAAAGCGAATTAACAAATGATTCTTTTATGTCATGATCAGGTGGTTAGCATCCTCCACCTGATTAAGTTTGATCAAATTCACTAAGAACAAATTTAGCTCTATCGTAAACTTTCTTCTATTTAATAATGACCAGTAAGATGGGATTCTGCCCCAGTCCAAACAGATGCCATGAACGCTAGAAGTATACGTGCTTATTTTTTTATCCGAAAAGCAACAACCCGCGTAAATACAGCCATTTTTCAATATGAACACTGGCTACGCATTCATTGTAACTCACATCATTATCCCCTGTTCGTAAATTGTGTTGTTGTATTTACTCAATTTTAAACAACAAAATTCAGCCTTATGTAGAAGACAACAATTGATAAAGAAGTTTTATATGCGCTTATTGCTACATAATACTAATCCATGTAATTAAGGCCTCTATTTACTTCATAAAACCCCCCTCCAAATTACATATTTGACTTCAAACTGATTAAGGATAACTAGATAAATATTACTAATGAGGAATACTTTTACATCACACACTTTGGGAAGGTTCGGAAGGGTGGAGCAAAGCGAAGGTGTGGCACGGAAGACAAGGGTGCACTAAAACCAAGCATGTAGAATATAGACATAACAAAATCTCTGAAAATATTAAATATTACTTTTATTTATATGCATATATGCTGTATAATAATTAAAATTAATTTCGAAAAATGAGATTTAACAATGCATACATTGAATAACTATACCATTAAACTTAATTAATATGTATATACTCATAAGGGTGTGAACGGAATGCAACAAAGAATTGTAGTTAAGATAGGTAGTAGCTCTCTTACAACAGCTGAGGGAGAACTAAGTAGGCAAAAAATAGCGTATTTTGCTAATGAAATGTTCGAGCTTTATAAGTCTGGTTATAAAATAATATTAGTTACTTCCGGTGGAGTTGCTGCTGGGTTTAAACAAATCGGATATAAGAATCGACCAAAACAATTATTCGAAAAACAGGCTGCTGCCGCTGTAGGCCAAGCATTGTTAATGCAAGCATACAATGATGTATTTTCTAAACACGACTGTACCACAGCACAAATATTACTAACACGTGCAAACTTTACAAATCGTAAACAAATGCATAATGCATCAATGGCGATTGAGGAGCTTTTACGGCAAAAAACCATTCCAATTATCAACGAAAACGATACCGTTTCTGTAGAGGAATTAAATTTTGGTGATAATGATACTTTATCTGCTCTCGTTGCCAACTTAGTAAAAGCAAATCAATTACTCATATTTACAGACACGGATGGTTTATATACAGCAGATCCACGTAAGGATGGTAATGCAAAGAAAATTGATGTTGTTGAAGAGATTACGGAAGATATGTTTAATAATGCAGGTGACGCTGGTTCATCAGTTGGTACAGGCGGTATGCGTTCAAAAATTGAAGCTGCAAGAATCGCAATGCGCGGAGGAGTACTGGTGTTTGTCGGAAGAGCCCGTGAATATTTAGATATGACGAAAGCTGTAAACGGTAATGGCAAGGGAACATATTTCCATACACACTTGAATAATCTTCCAATGAAAAAACAATGGGTTGGCTTTCACTCCATGTCACATGGCACAATTACTGTTGATAATGGAGCAGAACATGCACTATCTTCTTGTGGTAAAAGTCTTCTGCCAGCTGGAGTGACTACAGTCGAAGGTGATTTCCATCCCGGGCATGTTGTAGAAGTAAGAAATGAAAAAGAAAATGTCATCGGACGTGGGGTTGTAAACTATGCATCGTGGCAATTGAGAGCGGCAGTAGGCCTTTCAACAGAAGAAGTTAAGAAAAGAATAGATGTACAACGTATAGAAGTCATCCATCGGGATGAATGGGTTTCCCTATAACCGTCCTACTAAGGCTGTTACCATACGCTTACTTCGATGGTTCTTTTCCCTATTAAACAAAAATAAATTAAAGACGAGGTGGTATTAATCAATGAGTGAAGTGAAAAAGAAAGCTTATCTTGCGAAAGAAGCTTCTCATAAATTGGCTAGCATTACGACAGAACAGAAAAACAATGCTCTAACCGCGATAGCAGATGCACTTGTACTTAATAAGGAGTCTATTATTGAAGCAAATAAAATAGATTTAATGAACGGCAAACAAAACGGTTTAAGTAAGTCTCTACAAGATAGATTAGCATTAAGCACTGATCGAATTATAGCAATAGCAGACGGCTTAAGACAAATCGTGGACCTTAAAGACCCTATAGGAAAAACTATAGAAGAAATACGTCCCATTAATGGCCTATATATAAAGAAAATCACCGTCCCAATCGGCTTAATTGGGATGATTTATGAAGCTCGTCCCAATGTCACAGTTGATGCAGCTGGACTATGTTTAAAAAGTGGAAATGCAGTTATATTACGAGGCGGGACATCGGCGCTTTCTTCTAACATACGTATTGTAGAAATCATGCATGATGTTCTTGACAAAACAGATATACCCAAGGATGTAATCCAACTAATTTCCAACCCAGACCGATCTTCGGTTAATGAAATGTTAACATTAAATGGGTTAGTAGATGTCGTAATTCCTAGAGGAGGTGCTTCTCTTATACAAAATGTTATACAAAATGCAACTGTTCCAGTAATCGAAACTGGTGCGGGGATTTGTCATACGTATATTGATAAAGAAGCCAACCTTACTATGGCAACAAACATTGCGTTAAACGCTAAAATCCAACGCCCATCTGTATGTAACGCTATGGAAACACTTTTACTCCATAAACAATTTGCAGAAACACATTTTCCTCAGCTTGCAAACTTGTATCGTGAAGAAAATGTGGATTTAAAAGGATGTGCAAAAGCAAAACAGCTAGCCCCATGGATTAATGATGCGACAGAAGATGATTACAACACAGAATACAATGATTATACACTAAATATAAAAATTGTTGAGCATATTGAAGAAGCATTAATCCATATCAAAACATATGGAACGCATCATTCTGAATGTATAGTAACAGAAAATAGTCAAAATGCTGAGTTGTTCTTACATGCTGTTGATGCTGCAGCTGTTTATCATAATGCATCTACTAGATTTACAGACGGTTTTGAATTTGGTTTTGGAGCAGAAATTGGGATTAGCACACAAAAATTACACGTTCGAGGACCTATGGGGCTAGAAGCATTAACTTCAACTAAATATCGAATTCATGGTACAGGACAAACTAAAAAATAAAGCTATTAATAATGTACCCCTCTTTTTCTTAATAAGAATGTTTATAGAATAGTAGATAAAATTATTAACATTCAATCTAAAAAACTCATTTGACAAATAATAGAGTCAAGTGAGTTTTTTTACTAGTTTTATATTTACTAATTACATACTTGTAAGTAACCTACGCCTTTTTCTTCAACAAACTCACCTTTTATCTCTCCGACACTTTCTATCGTTATTGAGTTCTTATTAGTAATCAGTTTCGAGGATAGCACAAAATGTATTTTAGTTATACTACTTATATCACCTTCAAAATAACGAAGAACTGGTTGTTTGATAACATATTCATTAATGTTATTGATAATCCGTAAAAAATTTTTATCTAATATCATATTGTCGATTTGGAAGATATTCATTGGATCCATATTACTAATCATAATATTACCTTCTAAACCTGCTAATCGAAAGTCTCTTCTGTAGGTTGCGGTTGTAATCAAAAAATTAATACACAGGTTTACAGCTATCTCCTACCCTTAAAATACTAGGAATATATTTTAAATAACTCCTGGATTTCTCAGTTTCATAGGATCAAGTATATGATCCAACTGTTCTTCTGTTAATACATCTAACTTTAAACAAACAGTTCTCACACATTTACCAGTTAAAATAGCCTGCCTAGCAATTTGTGATGTTTTTTCATGACCTAAATACGGTGTTAGGGCAGTTAGACCTGGAACATTCCTTTCGATATTCTTCATTATTTGCATTTCATCAGCTTCAATTCTTTTTAGACAATAATTTGTAAAAACATTAAATCCATTCTTCATCATATTGATTGATTGAATTAAATTAAAAACTAATACAGGTTCCATCACATGTAAGCCATATTTTCCTGTTTCAGTTGACATTCCAATATTCAGATCATTGCCAACAACATGGTTAGTAATATGATTGATGATTTCGCTTATAACCGGGTTTATTTGTCCTGACATTTCAGATGTAGCAGACAAAGATTTTCTATTTAGGCCAGCGTTTGATTCAACTGACATTAACCTTAGGTCGTTACATATTTTAGATATATTTATCATATTATTTTTTAAAGCTGCAATAACATCAGAATATACATCTGTTTGTTCGTTAGCATCAACGATCTGTTCGGTCTTTTTAAGTTGAAACCCACTAATTTGTGCTATATTGTCAACAACCTGATCGCTAAAAATAGTTACTTCTTTAAGCCTTGTTCCTATCGGTTTTGTTCCGATATGGATCTTAAATAATTGATTTTTTGAGTTAGTAATCCTTTTAATATCACGTTGAATCATGTTGCGGTAGCTTTCAAATTCTTGCCCTAACCGTATAGGTAAAACATCATGAAGGTGTGTGTCACTAAAGTGAAATAATTGTTCAAATTTGTTTACAATTTGTATTATAACTTGCTCCATATTTAGCATCGTTGTTAGCAGCTGTTCTATCATATCAAGTGTAGCTAATCGAAACGAAGTAGGAAACACATCACCTGTTGATTGAGACATGTTCACATGGGTATTTGGACTAATAAATGAATAATCACCTTTTTCTCTTCCAACAATTTCAAGCGCACGATTAGCAATAACTTCATTGGCATTCATATTGAGTGAAGCACAAGCACCAGGTTGTATAGGATCTACGATGAATTGATCATGCAATTTACCAATAATAATCTCATCAGTAGCTTGAACTATAGCTTGTCCTATCCTTTTGTCTAATACGCCAATTTTTACATTAGCTAGAGCAGTAGCTTTTTTAACTATAGCGATTCCTTTTATTAATGAAGTATGCACCCGATAACCCGTGATCGGGAACATCTCTATTGCTCTTAACGTCTGTAATCCGTAATATGCAGATTCTGGAATACCCTTCGTACCTAGAAAATCTGTTTCGCTCCTTTGGCCTATTACCATCATAATTATTTCCCCCTCTTCATTACGGTTACAACTTTCTCTTTTTCTATATATTTAATCTTTTATACTATTTGCAAAAAATATGCCAATAAAAAAAGCTGAAAAATCCCGATATTTCAGCTTTTTTATTGTCGAAAAATAATAACGGGACAAAAAAACATCCCGTTATCAATCCCATTATCCATTTTTGTTTTGTTTTCCGTGTTTTATAGTTTTAAGCTAGACAATGTTGCTACACCTTTTTCTGTAACGACAGTCCCTTTCATCCCTGTATAACTATGAATTAATTCTAAATTATACATCCTTTTCAGCAATCTGCGAATCTTGCTTTCACCTAGATCAATTCCTTCACTTTTCGCTAAATCAGTGAGAGCTCTTCTACCAATACCATTACTCTCATTAATTTTATGTAACAGCCATAACATGTCTTCATCGATAAAACGATCATTCTCTGTACATAAATCGTCAAACCTTTCAGACAAAACGTACCCTGGTAAGTCTGTAACTAGTATTCTTATAGATGGATTTTTAATGTTTACTAAATATTCAATAACATTAACTAATTCTCTGACATTCCCTGGCCAGTGATAACCTACTAAATAGCGAATAGTTTCATCGTCAAAGAAACTATCTAGCGGTATATTCTTCCCATTTGAAAAACGTTTTAAATAATGTGCTAATAAGAGTGGAATATCTTCTCTACGCTCTCTTAAACTTGGAGAGTAGAGCGGTAATACATTGATTCGGTAAAACAAATCTTGTCGGAACTTTCCCTTTGCTACTTCTTCTTTTAGATCTTTGTTTGTGGCTGCGATTACTCTAACATCAATAGGTATCCGCTTTGAACCACCTACTCTTCGAACATCTTTCTCCTGTAACACTCTTAACAATCTAGCCTGTAACTCTAATGGGGTATCTCCAATCTCATCAAGAAAGATCGTTCCGCCGTGAGCAAGCTCAAAAAGTCCAACCTTTCCACCTTTAACAGCACCAGTAAAAGCCCCTTCTTCATATCCAAACAACTCACTTTCTAACAAGTTTACAGGTAATGCTGCAAAATTTACTGCGACAAAAGGACCTTTTTTACGCTTTGAAAAATTATGTATCGATTGGGCAAAAAATTCTTTTCCAGTTCCACTTTCTCCTTGTATTAACACAGTTGAGCTACTTAATGACAATCTTTTTGCTAAATTAATATTTTTTACGATCATGTCACTATTTCCTATAATATCTTCAAATATATATGTTGCATTATGATCTGTTTTTCTCATTCGTCGTCTAAGCTCATATTCTATGTTTTTAATCTCCATTACATCTTCAAATGTGATTAAATAGCCCACTATATAAGCATTCTTTTTGACTGGAATTTTTTTTATTACAACCTCTCTTTCACTGATTTTCATGATTTCTCTATCAACCTCTTCAACTTGCCATATATGTAGACTCGGTAATACATCCTTAATTCTTTTTCCTAAAATGACATCCTTTTCTTCTCCTAAAATTGATAGCATCAACTCATTTACTACAGATATTTCTCCCTTTGAATTTAAGTAAATAATTCCATCGTTCGTATTATCTATTATCGTTTGAAACATATTTTTAATTTGCTCTGACTCTTCAGAAATTTTTGTTAATTTTTTTGACAACTTTATTATTTCACTCACATATTCAGATGATAGCACTTCACTACTTTCTGACAGTAAATTTAACTCTTGTAGTATTTCTATAATTGTTGTTATATCTAATTTTCTTATTCCAATATCAATCACTTTATTAACGCAATCAGGGATCCATTTTGTTTCACCTGGGGTAATAGCTAGTGTTAATTGTTTATATTGTTTTATTCCTGGATAATATGGATGGTAATTGATGTGATCAATACCGTAATTTTTTAATTGTTTAATAACGTGTAAACTCGAATCCTTATGATCATTCACTAGTAATACATCAGTACCAGCTGGGATATCGATTAATTCTTTTAAAAATTGATGATTGATAACGCGCTTCGCATAAATATGCTTTACATGCTGTGGAATTTTGATCAATCTTAAATTATCTATTTGTAAATCTACCGAATTTACAACTATACAACTTGAGAAATCTTCATCTATCGTATCGCCTATACAATATCCTTTTACCTCAATACGATGGCCAGTAATTTCTCGTACTTGTCTACAAATATATTTATTTGTTTCTCTACCTAGGCTCATGACTATTACTCTCTCCACTTTTGCACATCCTATCATAAATCCATTGTTTTTGTATTATTCTAATAATTATTATACCATCAGTTGTGTTGGATGAAGCTTCCAAAAGTTTATTTATTTTGAATAAGAAAATATAAAATTTTATATCTTTACAGGCAATTCTTGTTGCATTTCGTTCTAAGATACACACGTATATCTCTAACTGTCGGGACACCTTTTCTACATACATTCCTAAAACTCATCATGCTGTCCATTATTAGTAATAATTACAACAAAGTTTATGAGAAAAAGCTTTGTAAAAAATGAAAATAGTTGTAAAAAACCAAAATAATAGATGAAGGGCTACGCTTGTACACGCTGCTAGCTGATACTGATTTTACATAAATTAATGAACTAAAAAAATATAACCTGAGTTCAACTAAAATTGAACTCAGGCTTAATATTTCTAAAACTTCTGTTTATTAATAAGTTTGTTAATTTATTGTTTGAGATGTTAAATAATCTATCTGGAATATTTACAACGATCTCGTTGATTATCAGTATAACCGAAGTCATTTATCCTTTTTAAATGGCCACCAGTTTGCAGTCCCAAAGGTGTTTACCATCACTGGTATGAAAAGTGGCAATACGACACATGCGTATAATAATAAGCCGACTAACAATATTGTGGCAATTTGTATGAGTGAAAGAACCCCTGAAGGTATCATAGCCGCAAAAGTCCCTCCTAATATTAGTGCAGCTGAAATAATTACTGTCCCCATATTTTTCATCGCATACTGCATAGCTTCTTGTACGGATAAAGATTGATTTTCATTAAATCTATCCATTAAGAAAATGCTATAATCTACACCTAATGCAACTAACATAACAAAGGCAAAAAATGGTACAGCCCAACTTACTCCTGCATAGCCTAATATATCTACAAATAAAATTTCTGCAAAAGCTACCGAAGTAAAATATGTTAAAATTAATGATAAAATGATATAGATTGGCATAATTAATGATCTTAATAAAATCGTTAGCATGATAAAGATGCCTATAATCATAATGAAGACAGTACGCAAAAAGTCTTCTGATGACATCTTCTTCAAATCTGCATTAATACCTGTTTCTCCACCTATCCCAAACTTTGCATTTTCTAATTTGCTACCATTTATACCTCGATATATTGCCTCTTCAATATATTCAATTTGGCTTAGCGCTGCCTCAGAGTATGGGTGTTCATCAAAGATTACATCAATAGTAACGATCTTTTGATCAGCCGACATATATGTTTCAAATACACGACTAAAATCATTATCTTCCAAGACTTCATTAGGCAAATACCAACCTGTTAAAGCTTCATCAGGAGCAGAAGATAATTCAGCTAGGTAGTCCGTTGCCGTTTCCAATCCCGTATAAACTTCATTTAAGCCTGTAACACTTTGGTCTAAACCATCTGTCAACTCAGTGATTTGACCACCTAAATCCTGAAAACCTTCCCTTAATTCCTGCTGACCAACAACAATTTGTTCGATTCCACTACTAACACCTGGAAGGGAAACGATTATGCTTTCTTGCCCTGCTGCTAAACCAGATATACCTGAAGCTAATTGTCCAATATTGTCAATGAAGCCTGCAAACCCTTCAGCCAATGCTACTTGACCTTTAATCGCTTCATCAAATCCTAAATTTGCTAGTTCAACACTTTCAACAACATTTAAAAATTCGATATTTAATTGTTGTAAACCTGTGCCAAGCTCTGTTAAACCACCATAAACTTCATTAATTGTTGTAGTGATTGCTATAAATTGTGGGTCTTCGGCTAGATCGGGATATTTTTCGGTTATATGTGAGAATTGGCTGTTCACATTTGCTAAAGCTAACTGAAGGTTTTCTAGATTAACTTCAATTTCTTCATATCCCGCTGAAAAACTAGTTAGTCCATTTCCAATCTCATTGTAACCATTGAGCAAATCAGATTGTGAGTTTGCTAATATTTGAGCATTATGCTGTAACTCGATAAGCCCATCCTTTAATTGATTAGCGCCGTATGAACTATCCCACATTCCTTGTTCAATTGATTTCAAACCATCCGCAAGTCCCGCTACACCACTTTTCAGTTCATTTGTGCCATTAATCAAATCACTTATACCGTCAGTAGCTTCATTCAACTTAGGGGTATTTTGTGACATTAAGGTGCTAGCTTCTTGTAAACCTTCACTAATTAGCTGAATTCCATCATTGCCATCCGCCAAACCACCATTTAGTTCGGCTAGTTGATTTTGAACGAATAACTCTTCAAGTGGTTCTCCAATTGGTCTAGTAATACTTCTAACTGAAGCTACTCCATTTACTGAAGCTACTTCTCTACTAATTTTTTCAATAATAGAAATTGATTCTAAATCGCCCATCGGATCATCATTTTGAATAACGATAGTCGTCGGTAAAGATTCTCCAGGTCCAAAGCTATCTGAAATAATTTGAAAGGCTTTCACTGAATTGAAATCGTCACCTAATTCATCTAAGTTGTTAAAGGAAAGTTTGTTTTCATAAAAAATGAGAAATGGAGTGACAATGACCAGTACTGTAACTAAAGCGATAACTGGTCGTTTAAAGGTAAACTGTCCTGCTCTATCCCACAGTTTACTTTCACGATGTTCAAGTGATTTTTTCACTGGCCAAAATAGTTTTCCACCTAATAGGCTCATAAAGAATGGAACGACAGTAAATAATGCTACAAGCAATACCGCGATGCCAACTGCAACCGCAGAAGCAGATTGATATAGCTTAAATGTTGAAAATCCAATTGATGCAAAACCAATCATTACAGCTATTCCACTGAAAATAACAGTCTTACCAGCAGTGCGATATGTTTCAACTATTGCATCTGAAACATCTTCATGCTTTGATATTTCTTCTTTAAATCTACTTAACAATAAAATACAGTAATCCGTTCCGATCCCGAACAAAATTGCAACGAGGAAAATTTGCGTAAACGTTGAAACTGGGAAGTTGAATCCATCAATTAAAAATGCGACGATTGACTGAGATGCTAAATATGTAAGCCCTACTGTGATGAGTGGAATAAATGGAGCAATGAGTGATCTAAAAACGAAGATTAGCACCAACAAAATAAATCCGACTGTAATGAACTCTGTTTTTTTCAGACCTTCTTCAGAGTTCACAATCACATCCTCGTTTATGATCATGGAGCCTGTATAAAAGTAATCTACCTTAATATTGTTGATGACATCATATAAATCATTTTTAATTTCTATAGGCTGACGATTCATACTGTCAACAGTTAATGTTACTAATATTGTTTTACCATCTTCTGATACAAATTGATCTTTTAATTCTTGCTCTTGAAAATGGGAGAGCACCTCAGTGATACCGAGTTGTTCCTTCTTTGTATCCAATATTTTTACTGCTTCTTCCGCTTCAGTTATATCAGCCGTTGAAAGAGTGTTTTCGTTATAAAATACGAGGGCGATTTGTTCACCAGAGACACCTTGCTCTTCGAGAATTTTATTCGCAAAGCCTGAAGAGTATTGTTCAGGCATAGTTAGTTCCCCTTTTTCTCGAACTAGATCAACGAAGCTGGGTGCCAATAGCATAAGTGACGTTACAAGCACTACCCAGGCTAGTAAAACTATCCACTTCCCTTTTATAACATACTTCATGTTTCTCCCCCCTAGTTTATTTATTTACTAAATACATTAATTTTTCATAAGTATTTAAAAAGGAATGAATTTCTTCATCATCAAAATTACTTAAATAAGCACCAACTATATTATTCACTTGCCCTTCTGTCCATTGATAAATCTTCTCTCCTTCCTCAGTCGTAGACAAATATATGACACGACGGTCATGATCATCCCGTGACCTTTTAATATACCCCTTTTCAACTAGTCGATTGATTATAGCTGTTATAGCACTTTTTTGAACGTTGAAAATTTCAGATAATTCTGTAGAGATACAAGGTCCAAACTTATGAATGTAACGAAGAATTAAATGTTGATCACTCGTAATAACATGTTGAATTTGCTCCTTGATTTCAGCACCAATCTTTTTCGACACGGTAAATGATGCGATTTCAAATCGTTCTATCGTTTTCTTTAACTTTTCTTGGTTCATCTATTGCCACATCCCTTTATAGTTCAACTGTTTAACTATTTAACACTTAAACTATAATTCGTGAACTCAGTTTTGTCAATTTAGTTTTTCGTAAATCATTTATAAGATTAGTCTAATAAGGTGAGCTAAATGGAGGTGAGTTTATTTTTATTAAGCTGACTAATCATTTCGAGCTAAATTCAACAGTCACTTATTTTCCAATTTATTATAGAATGACCAAGTAAAAACTTCTCTAATAAATGGTTTTATATAATCTAGGTTCTTTACGTCTTTGAATTTTATATTGATTTGGTTAGAACTTACTGAACAGAGCTAGATCATGGTTGGTTTTAGGGGATGATAGATAAATTTACCAATGAAAGCTCTTTAATTATTTACGATAATAATGTATGTCTAATACAAAGAAGTATATATACAAGGAGATTAAGATGATAAGTAAACTAAAAAACAGAGCAAAAGAATTTTTAATAAGTGTACTTAAAAGCCGTGCAAAAGAAATTTTAGCATGTCTTTTGGTGATTTCTATTGTCTTCAATTATGTTCAACACAAGCAAAATAATATAATTGAAGACAGATTGAAAACAACATACCTGGAATATATTACAGATATTTATTGGGTTAATTTTATTTTTCCTGATTATTCGACTTCAGAATTAGCAGATTTAGAAGACTTTAATTATTTACAATTGTTGCAGTACCTTTCAAAACTTACTTTAACTAAAGTCCCACATGCCCCAATCGAAACAGATTGGTTAATAGCTAATACGTTAGGGCTTGTAAATGACTTATATGATAAAAGTATAAAAGGAGATGCGTTTACGGAAGAAGATTTGACATTGATTAGAGAAACAGGTGATTTATTCAAAATATACACGGACGATAAAGAAAACATTAGTCTTTCTACAATGTCCTCAAAAGAAATTCTAGAAGAATTAGATAAAAGAAATCAACGTTTAATAGAGGCTGGATATGCTCAAATCTCAAATAAGAAATATTAAAAAACAAACCCTTGTGAACCTGCAAAAAACAGATATTACAAGGGTTTATTTTTCAGTCTTATTGACAAGGAACAAATTAGGTACTTTTTATATTCATTAATTCAATGCTGGATATACATTAATAGTTCGTTCAGCTATTCAACTATAGAAATACATTCATTCATTTATAAAGTCAATAGATATAAAACAACCTGGTTTTAAATCTGTTCTAATTTAGCATACGTTATCGTCAGAATACCCTCTTTAGCCAGTTGGTAATAGCTCGTCATCGATAATATTGTATCTCATCATATCAGCTACTTATACAAAGTTGTTATGCGTTATCAATTCAACACAAAAGAGCATTTTCCAACAGTAATAAAAAAAAACCATAGCATTATAGCTACAGTTTATTGGTGTAAACTCATAGGATAAATTAATTTCAACGTTCCAGTATTATTTACCTAATTCCCATTCCTCGGAATATTAAAACAATGTTCACAAGATTTTATTTTAATAATTTGTTTACACATTATTATATTTTCTAATACATTTTTCATCATAAAAAAGGGAATAGCTATTTAGATGATTACTTCTTTACCTTTTTTTAGAATTTTTATTTACTTTTGATTCTCTTCAACACTCTTGTCTCTTAATAAAGTTTCATTGATTTATCATGTGTAAAATTCTATAATTGTATATATTATTATTTAAGAACATACGTTTCAGGAGATGGTTATTTTGATAGAGTTTTTTGAAGCATTACCTTTATTTTTATATTTGTTTGGAGCTTATTTGCTTTTAAGTGGAATTAAAAGCATTTTTGAAGAGAGAACATACAAGAAATTTAACATAATAACGAGGATTTTGTTAGGGTATCTAGTGCTATATTGGTCGTTTTCTTCACCTTTTTACTATTACATATATACTGAAGGGCATGCAACTAGCCTAGAAAGTAAAATAAGCGAAGAATATAGAATGAAAGACTCTCATTTTAGTAAACTAACTATTTTTACATATCCAGGAGTAAAGCAGAAAGATTTGACAATAATTAAACAAATTACAAAGGAAACTAATACAGATATTAACATAATATTACCTCTTACAAAGTCCATTGTTTCATCTTCAATTGACAAAAGTAAAGAAAGCAAATTAAATGGATATAAAGAGGGAATGATCTTCGCAAGCTCTTTCTTAAAACGTGAAATCCCTGAAGATATGATAATAATTACAGATGGTGAAACTGGTGGTTCTGACGGCATGATTATGACTCTTGAATTGATTCATCAACTTGGAGATAAAGACTTAATCAAAGGGCGAAAAATCGCAGGGACCGGAACTGTAAATAGCAAAGGTGAAGTAGGTAGTATTGATGGGTTAGAAATTAAAATAGAGGCAGCAGAAAAATCTGGTTATGATTTTTGTATAATTCCAAAATCATTGGAGAATAAAGGAAAGAATATAGTTGAAGAAAATTATTACAACATCCAATTAATCCCAGTTGAAACGATTGAAGAGGCATATAATTATTTAACGAGTAAATAATTAATTAAAAAATCATTATTTCCTACTAGTTCGGTTCGGTCAACCAATACATCAAAAAGTCTCTGCTTTTAATGGGTAGGGACTTTTAGTTTTTAAAAAGTGCGTGAAGTTCATAGAATTCTAAAAACTGTTAGTAGATAAATAGATGTGAATTTAAGAGATAAAAATGCACTCTTATTAAACGCTATTTTGCACTATAAGTAAATATAAAAAGCCAAATTGCTGAAAAACATTGAGTTAGTAAACAGGACCAACAATCCTGTTACATAATTATGCTTTGTTGTTTTCATTCACATATATTTTGAGAAAGCGTTGTTGATTAATTTGACTATTATCAGATTAGGATGTCACTAGCGTTAGTTATTATCGTATTTAATTCTAATTTACGATAAAGCAATAATTAATTAGATTAAAATGAAAAAGCCGGTTGCATATAGAAGCAACGCGGCTTTGAGTTGTTGTTTAAGAGTTATTTTTCAATTAAATTTGCAATTCGATGTAACAAAGCAGCAGTGTGTGCTCTAGTCGTTTTGCCTAACGGATCGAACGAGCCGTCTTCACGACCTTGAAAAATGTCTCTTTCTTTCATAATCGCTATTGCATCATGCGACCACCTTGATGAATCAACGTCTGAAAAAGGATTTTGTGGTACTTCTGAGACATCCCCGTTACCAAGTATTCGATACAGTACTGTAGCAAATTGCTCCCTAGTTATGTCGTCATTTGGATTGAAATTGCCATTACTGCCTTTAAATATATTATGTTGGGCAATAATTCCAATGTCAGTATAAGCCCAGTGCTCAGTAGAAACATCATTGAATGTTTGACTAACTTCTTTTGTTGGCTGTAAATACAATGCTCTTACTAAAATAGCAGCAGCTTGTGCCCTAGTTAGATGGTCATTAGGTGCGAATATTGATGATGATTTCCCATTCATCCAACCTTTTTCTTTCACAAAGATGATATCAGCTAGCGCCCAAAAGTCGGCTTGTACATCTGAAAAATAGACGGTTTCTTTTTGCGGATTGTCGTTTGTCTCATTGCCTTGATGCCAATCGGCATAATAAGTCCAAAATGACGGATCTTCCTGTCCAAGACTCCAGCTCCCTGTCCCCTTCAAGTTATACTTATCTACAAGCTTTAGTTTCTCATTATATGATTGTTCGTTTTCGAACCATAATTCATATTTGCCTCGCTCAAGAGGGTCTTTCCAAGAGGCTAATTGAAATTCAGGGTCTCCTTCTTTTATTTCAAAGGTAGCTTTAGGAGTTTCATATTCATCTGAATAACTTAGCGTTACATCATATGTTTCAAATAATTTGTTCGCTTTAGTGAGTGATACCCCATCTCCGATGATTTTATCACTTTTAGCCTTTTCTTCATCATCCAAATCTTCTAATTTCCAAATACGTCCGTAAAATGGTAGACCTAACACGATTTTATTTGCTGGAACGTTGAAATTAAATGCAGATTCGATTGACTTTTCCACAAACGAAATGCTTGCAACAGGACCCGGATTACTTCCCCGATATGATTGATCGTAGGTCATGATCATTAAATAATCTGCATAGTTTGCTAGTTTTTCATAATCATATTGTCCTGCCCAACCAACAGTTGATCCATTTGGGTTAGATGCTACAGCTACTGCAATTTCCTTATCTGATGGAAGCTTTGAACGTAAGAGTCTTACAAAATCTGTCATCATATCTCTAACAGTCTCATTTAGACCTTCAATATCAATATTAATTCCATCCAGATTATAAGTTTCAATTGCTTTAGCAATGTCAGTAGATAATTTTTCCCGATTCTTTAAAGCATTTTCACCTTGAGTAAAATCCCAATGATTACTTAAAAAAGGAACAATTTTTAAATTCTGATCATGAATCTCGTTAACAAAGTTTGGATCAATGTTTTCTAGTGCTAGATCACCATCTTCTGTTAAGTTAAAGTAGTTAGGGCTGACGACATCTAACAGCTCATTTGTATTCTCTATTGATTCTAGATAACTATCGTTTGAACCACCATACAAATATGACATATTAAATCGCCCTTCAGCTTGTACAACACCAGTAAGTAAAAAAACAGATACAAGCAGCATTAAGCCTATTTTCTTCATTTCCGCACACCTTTCTCTTAGAAGTATTCTGCCCGTAAAATAAAAAAGCCTTCATTTTTTAATCTATTATCTAGGAATGAAGGACAGTTTTCTTTACATTCTACTATACTACAAAAAAGGACATTTTAAGTGTATTGTTGCAGAAATGTAACTTAAATGAAACTTTCAGTCTTTAAATGTTATTTCCACACTTTCATTCTATCAGCTAATGTCGAAGTATGTAGTTCTAGCTGTGTTCCATCAGGGTCAAGAAAGTTAATCGCCCACCCAGTTCCTCTTTTTATTGGGCCTCTCACTATTATTACTTCGTTATCATTCAATATGTTAACGGCAGCATCAAAATGATCCTCTGAAATAGAAAATGCAACATGATCTACACTCAGTTGTTCAACTAGTTTGTTAGGGTATTGCTCTCGTTCCTGTAAGCATATCCAAGCACTTCCCCATTCTAAGTAGGCATCTTTCTTCCCTTTGTGAACTAGTTCCATTCTTAAAACTTCAACATAAAACTTAAGAGAGTCAGTGAGATTACTAATGTTTATTGTTACATGATTAAAGCCTTGCACGTGCATTCTTTGTAATTCTCCTTCTTTTTAACCGTTGTGATAGACTAGAGCTTACTGCTTTAACATACAACAGTAGTCCTTACGTCTATTATCTTGTGATTTATGATAATTGACAATTTAAATCCCAACAAACACCAAACGTATCTACCACTTTACCATACTTTGCTCCCCAAAAAGTGTCTTGCAGAGGCATAATTATTTCTCCTCGTTCTGCTAATTTACTATATACAGTTTCAATTTGATCAACTTTTGAAAACTCGATCGTTAATGTCACTTGGTTACCTTTCTCGATAGATTGGGTATCTAGACCATCTGAAAAATAAACTGTTTGCTCTCCCATCTGGAAACGTGCATGCAACACCTTATTTTTGTTTTCTTCGTTAACTGGCATATCAGGTGCTTCATGAAATCGTTGCAAAGATATAATTTCACCTTCAAATACATCTTTATAATAATTTAAAGCTTGTTCACAATTCCCTGCAAAATATAAATATGGTATTATCTTCATTCTACCATCCTCCTTCTTAATACTCTTACGAATATTATTTTCTACCTGGAGAATGAAAAACCTCTTTAATAAATGAAACTTTTGTATGAATAGCTCCTTTAATTAATTCGTAACTACCCC
Source organism: Cytobacillus sp. IB215665 (assembly GCF_033963835.1). Lineage (NCBI taxonomy): Bacteria > Bacillati > Bacillota > Bacilli > Caryophanales > Bacillaceae > Cytobacillus > Cytobacillus sp. IB215665. The sequence continues at coordinate 103,762 of NZ_JAXBME010000013.1, read as the reverse complement.
GTGAATCAAAACTTCTGAAAAAAAGGTGAATAGGTTCCTTTCTAAAGCCATTACCAACTAGATTGTGTAGGTGCATTTAATGTATAAATACCACGTTTGTTGTATCTTTATTAACATAATATTTTTATGTTAAACAGATGTTTATTTACTTCATCAGAATAATGTTGAAGGCTTAAGTTGTAACATTATTTGCATTCTCAGTGTGTTTATAATAACGAATTAAAAAAATCGTTTTAAGTATAACGGTAAAAGTCATACAATTTGATCTCTTACGTAAAGGCTTCACATTTATTTAATAGTTTAGCAAATTTGCAAAGTTTCAATAGACGTTGCTTAAGGATTATTAAAAAATAAAAAAGGATAATTTCTAATCATTTGAATTTATCCTTCTTTTTGTATTCGTCATTTTGTTGTTAAAGATCAATATAGTATGTTGATAACAACCTAATTAGTTAAATTTAATGACAATAGTTTTTCATCTCTTTGTTTATTAATTCCAATTGGTCTGTTTCATCATTATTACGACCATTAAGAATTGTGCTAGAAATACAAGATTATTTTTAACACTAAACATTTTTGTCATGAGTAGCTTTATCATTAATTGACAACTAGTTAACAGTCACCCATACATTGTCCAGCGGGATCACTCGTATTACAAACATTGTTCGCGATAGTGTTCGTATTTGGATCAACGACAAGGTCTATATTTTCATTATCGAGGGTAGTATTCTTGATCACGATATTTTGTTCACTAGATGACGCTACTTCAATTCCGTTAACCTTATTTTTTAAAATCGTATTTGATTCAAGTGTGTTATTGTCCGAAACTTCTAATTCTATACCATCAGAGCCATTATTTTGAACGGTATTTTTTTCAAGCGCATTGTCGTGAGAAACTTCTAACTCTATCCCATCAAACTCATTATTTTGAATTGTATTATTTATTAGCGTATTGTCATGAGAAACTTCTATTTCAATCCCGTCAAAGCCATTATTTTGAGCGGTATTTTTTTCAAGCATATTGTTGTCAGAACCTACTAGTTCTATCCCATCAAAGCCATTATTTTGAACCGTATTTTTTTCAAGTGCATTGTAGTCAGAACCTTCTAATTCTATACCATCAAAAACATTATTTTGAACCGTATTTTTCTCAAGCACATTGTTACTAGAGCCTGCTAATTGTATTCCGTCAAAAATATTATTTTGAACGGTGTTTTTTTCAAGCGTATTGTAGTCAGAACCTTCTAATTCTATACCGTCAAAAACATTGTTTTGAACGGTATTCTTTTCAAGCATATTGTAGTCAGAACGTTCTAACCCAACCCCGTCAGAACCATTATTTTGAACGGTATTCTTTTCAAGTGTATTGTTGTTACCTACCAATACATTTATGCCATTAAGAAAATTATTCTGAACGGTATTTTTCTCAAGCGTATTGTTGTTACTAGTCATTAAAGTTATGCCATTAAGACTATTATTTTCAATAATATTTTTTTCAAGCACGTTGTTGGTACTAGAAGCTATAGTTACACCACTAACACTATTACTTTGTGAGGTATTTTTTTCAAGCGTGTTATTATTACTGGATGCTAAAGTTATACCGTGAATACTATTTTTTTGAGCAATATTTTTTTCAAGGATGTTATTGTTACTAGAAGATAACCATATACCTTGAACACTATTATTTTGAACGGTATTCTTTTCAATAATGTTGTTGTTACTAAACGCTAAATTTATTCCATCTACATTATTATTTTCAATAATATTTTTTCCAATAGTATTGAAGTCACTAGCCAATAAACTTACACCACTAACACTATTATATTGAATAGTATTTTTTATAATAGTATTAGTGTTGCTTGACATTAAATTTATACCATGAACACTATTTTGGACAGTAAAACCCTCAATTAAGACATCCGAAACGGTGTTAAGAAGAAACCCATTAACGGAACCTTCTATTACTGGATTACCTTTACCTTTGAGGGAAAGATTATTCGTTGAGATTGTCGCGCCAACGTAGGGGCCACCAGCTGCAAGTACCTCGATGACATCGCCTTGATTTGCTGCGTTAACCGCTTCTTGAATAGTACTAAAATCTGTTGGAACGATAAGTGTGTTCATATTTTCATCTCCTTTCATTTTTTTCTGCTTTAAGCGAGAAAGTAGGATTATTCAGATTATCAATTTATTTTTGACATGCTATCACTTTAACCATTTTATGCGTGGACAGAAAAAACGTATAGACAACTGTTTTAGTTTTGGTAAAAAGGCGTGTAACAGATAGGGAGTATCTGTTACTATAGATAGAATCCAAGTCGATAGACTTGTTTTAACGGTAGCCACTAGGCAAAACAAACAATTGAATGGATCATCATAAAATATCTTGCATCATTTTTATAAAAAAATATTCATACAATCCATCCTAAAATCTTTTATAATGTATCCAAAAAAATTATACTAATTAGGTTTTCTACTAGGAGGGGGATTTTTTTGGGAGAAAGATAGAAAGATTTTTGATCGTACCTTTTTAAAAAGATTTAAACTGTTGTTGCTAAGTATTTAACATATATCGTAATAACTTAAAACAGTGATAAGTCATTGTAATAATGAATGGTCAAGAGCACTTTGAGAGGATGAGGAAGGTTCTACTATACAACATCATTTTAATAATAGGATAAAGTGGGACCTTTTTAGAATATTATTCAGGGGTAACAAAAATAGATACTATGAATCTAGAAGTATACGTATTAAATTAATAACATAACTGACTCCATCAAGTAAAATTCAATATGGGGAAATCAGGTGGAGGCTCTATTCCACCTGATTGAAAAATACCACCAATGAAGACTCATATCGTTAAATGCAGCAGTTGAGTAAATACCAACGTTTTGTTAATCAATCCGCTACATTATTCATTACGTACGATCGCTTCAGCTTCTATCTCAACTAATAATCTTGGATCTATAAGTGCGTTGACCTCTACCATCGTAGCAACAGGTTGTATATCTTTGAAAATCTCGCCATGAGCTTTTCCTATTTCTTCCCATTTTGATATATCAGTTACAAACATTCTAGTTCTAACAACATCGTTTATTGTTGAACCAAGGTTTTGGAGTGTCTCTTCTATTATTTTCAAAATACAGACAGTTTGTTGATATGCGTCATCCTCACCAACAACTAGACCATTTTTCATAGAAGTCGTTCCTGCTATTTCTATTCGATCGCCTACACGAATGCCTCTTGAATAACCCACAGTTGATTCCCAGGGTGACCCAGTCAAGACCTTTTTTCTCTCACTCATTCACGCTCTACCTCCAAATTTTACAATAGTATCATATGGTATCTCACTATTGTGCTAAATCAAATTTTAAACCTTCCCATAACAATAGTATTGTAGTACTTACCATCTGATAGCATTTTATCATTTATTAATACTCCCTCAACTACAAAACCGAGTTTTTTATATAGCTTAACTGCTTTCTCGTTATATTCTAAGACATTCAATGTCATTTTTTTAATGCTATTTGCATCAGCCCACTTAATTGATACATTTAATAGATTTTTTCCTATACTATGTCCCCAGAAACCTTTTAATACACCTACACCGAACTCTACTTTATGAGCGAACCTTCTTAAATCAACACCTTCACATCTTGCAAATCCTACAATCTGATTACGAGTTTCAGCAACTAAAAATAAATTTCTTTCTTTTTCACTATCAGTCTTTATGATCTCTTCAAATCCTGATGAATCAATAAATGCCTCACCTTTTTCCCTATCCAAGTTCTCTGTTTCTCCATCAATCTGTAGTCTTAATTCGGACAACTCTTGTGCATCTTGAACGTCTGCTGATCTAATCGTATAGTGTAAACCCTTTTCACAAAATTCTTGTTTACTAATAATCATAATTTACTCCCTTGTATGTATTAAATCTTCCTTCTACTATGCTGAAACTAGAATAATAAATAAATGATTACATAAAAATTAATTATGAATATTTAGCATCTAGTTTTCTACATATTTTGTTACCTATCCATTGATCTACTAAAAATTAGAAAATAAATATATAGTTAAAGTAACATTTTAACAAAAATTTCGTCTAATAAATGAAAATAAAAAAATTAGTGCAGTTGCACTATTATTGGAGTGAAATAGGTTGATTATATACGCCACAGCTATAATGATTATTATTGGAAGTTGGTATTTCTTTGTAAAAAATATTAAAAATAATAATTCCAACTTAAAATTATGTTTGATAATGCTAGTTGTTCCTTTTCTATACTTCTTTATTGGTTTGCAACTGGCTATGTTTCTACATAGTGAAGGACTTGGTTATGTCGTTGCAGCTTTATTATACTTATTACTTTTTAATAGCTTGATTTTGCTTGTTGCTCATTTTGTTCACTTTTTCGTTAAAGGCTCTCTTCGATAGTGTTCTTTTTTTATTATTTCTAAATTGAATTTTCTTTCTCCATCTTACATTTTTCCAATCTTTATTTTCCTTAGCTTGTGTAAAAGACTAGTCTCATTTTCCGTCAATGGAAAAACAGTCTTTAAAAAACATTGTTAATAGTTTATAGTTATTACATTACACACTTGCGAAGAGAAGTGAAAGAAATGAAAAAATATATGCTAATTTTAATTCTATTACTTAATAGTCTTCTTTTTGGTATAAATATACAAGATTATAATCATATTATTGCAATTGAAGAGACGTCAAATATCGAGGCCTCCCACTTACAATCGTTCATGCCATTAGATAATAATAATCAATTGGATATGTGGGTACGGCCGTTAATAGTAGTTTGCTTCATCATATTAAACATATTAATACTACATTCTCATTATATTAACTTAATAAAACGCCAATCCTCACTGTTTGCCGTCTTTTTTCAGTCAAATTATGTGGATAAAGTCCTCCTTTAAAATAATATTTCGATAATAAGGGGGAGCATGAAGATGACATGGATTAAATTAATTATGATGGGATTTTTCTCTGCTACTGCAATCACTCTATTTTCTTATCAGGGCTTCGAAATTTATCATGCTATAGTAGATTATTTTAATCAAAAATAATCTACAAGGCACATGTTAAAATACATGTGCCTTTGTCATGCAAAAAATATATATTTTTTATCTTTCCTTTTTCACTTGGCTGATAAAAAAGAGTTCATAAACTACAGGAATAATGATTAATGTTAACAGCGTAGACGAAGTAAGTCCCCCAATTACTGTAATTGCCAAGCCCTTAGAAATTAGTGTCCCAGATGATGTTGTAAATGCTAAAGGCAACAGGGCAGCGATCGTCGCGAATGCGGTCATTAATATCGGGCGTAGCCTTGTTTTACCTGCTTCAACAATCGACTGTCGTATAGTAAACCCTTTTTCTTCACGGTTTTGGCCAATTCTGTCAACAAGTACAATCGCATTTGTCGTGACGATACCGATTAACATTAAAAATCCAATCATTACACTTACTGATAGTGGTTCACGTGCAATTGACAATCCAACAAATGATCCTATCGGTACAAATATGAGTGAAGATAGGATAATAAATGGAATTCGAGCTTTGCCGAAAGTGATCAACATGGTGATGTAAACGAGTCCAATCGCAAAAATCATAGCTATCCCTAGTTGTTGGAATGTCTCAACAGTCTCATCACTACCTCCGCCGCCTTCAAAAGACACACCTTTGGGAAGAACTATATCTCTTTCAACTCCCGTGATAACCTCCTGTGTAACCTGTTGAATATTTTCTGAATCAATTTGAGCTGAGATACGTGCAAATACTTTTCCATCTAATTTTTGAATCGACGTAAACGTTTCAATTTCTTTAACCTCTGCAAGCTCTTTTATAGCAATAGGTCCTTGCGCAGTAAAGATTTGTGTATTCTTTAATTGCTCGAGCGAGGTGATGTCATCGTTATATGATAACTGAACACGATGATCTTTCTCGTCAAATGCGAGATTACCGAGGGAAACTGGCTTTGTTTGATCAACAACCGTCCCTAGAATTTGAAAACCTGATACATCGTATTGTTGTGCTTTATCCGAATATATATTCACAACAACTTGCTTTTGCTTATCTTCAAAGTTATTCGTTACATATTTCAATGAGGGGTGGTTTAGCAAATAGTCTTCCACTAATTTAGATGCTTCTTGCAGTTTTTCTAAGTTGTTAGAATACAAGTCGATATTGACATTATTATTCGTAGGTGGTCCTCCTGTTTCAAGCTCTTGAATGCCAATCTTTGTTCCAGGTGCATTATTGTCAACGATTTGTTCCATTTTCCCTTCTAATTTTTTCACTAATGAAGCAGTGTTTACATCTTCATTTAACGTAAGAAAATAACTAGCCTGATTTTGTTTTTTTAATCCGGTACGAAAATCGCGGCTACCTACACCTGCTGTAACCTCATTGATTTCTGATTGCTCTGTATACATTTTTTCAATTTGCAAAGATACATCATTTGCTTTATCTAATGATGTAGAGGATGGGAGCTCAATACTCGCAACTAGTGTCTTTTCTTCTTCATTAGGGATAAATGTAAATCCTAAAGATTGAACTAAGAATCCCGAACCAACGAGTAAGAGGAGCGAAACTACTAACACAAGCGCTTTATGATTCAATGACCAAGAGATTGTTTGACCATAAAACCTCTGTAAAACACCCTCTTTTTCTTCTTCGGGTATTTTTTTGAAAGAAAATTTTGCTAATATAGGTACAATAGTAATAGCTACAAGCAACGATGTTAATAATGAAAACACAATTGTTAAAGCAAACGGTAGAAAAAATTCTCCTGTTATCCCTCCGACAAAGCCGAGAGGTAAAAACACTACTACAGTTGTTAATGTAGAAGATGTGATAGCTTTTAATATTTCTTTCGTTGAATCTTGAATAATGTCGTTTGTTATACTCGCCTTTGACTTCCTTACTCTTCTAAAGATATTTTCTATGACTACGATACTATCATCTACCACTCTTCCTACTGCTACCGCCATTCCTCCAAGCGTCATGACATTTAACGTAATATCCATTTGAGCTAGAAATATTGAAGACACAAGTAAAGATAAAGGTATGGAAATAATGGCAATAATTGTTGCTCTTACATTTCGCAGAAACAGCAATACTGCTACTGATGCAAACAGCGCTCCTAATAAACCTTCTCTTACTAACGTTTCAACTGATTTTTCAATTCCTTCAGCAGAGTCTAAGCCTATCGCATAATCTAGTTTATTTGAATATTTATCCAACACGGTTAGCACATTTTCGGCCACTTCAACAGTATTTGCATCTTGTTTTTTAATAACCGCTAACGACAGTGAATCATTTAAGTTATACCTTGTTAATTCTGGTTGTTCTATAACCGAATCAATTGTCGCTATATCTTTCAAATAGAGAGGCTTACCGTCTTGTGCGAATGGCGATGAAACAATAAGATTCTCTAAATCTTGAACTGATTGTAAGCCCTCTTGAATACGTATGGGGATCTGTATATCATCTGACTTAATATTACCAGCCGGAAACGACAAGTATTTTCCGTTTATTTGTTCCTTTATTTGTGCAAGGCTTAAACCCGCACGCTGAGCTTCTTCTCTGTCGACAGTAATTTGTACAAGTTCTTCTTGTATACCGCCAACGCTAACACTACTTATGCCTTGAATTTTATTAAGTTCTGGTAAAACTTCTGCCTCTAACAATTCCTGTAAGTCATTATCGTTTTTAGCAAATAGTGAAATGTTATAAATAGGTAATGAACCAAATGAAAAGCGGTTCACACTCGTAATGGCTTCTTCGGGAAGTATAGTTTCCTTCATATAGTTATTAACTTGTGCTTCAATATCGTCCATCTCTGCATTAAATGGAAATTCTAAATTTAAAATGGCTACACTTTCAAATGACGAGCTTTGGACCCTTTTCACACCTTCGATTGTTTTAAATTTATCTTCCAGTTTACTTGTCACTAACTCATCCATATCCTCAGGAGAAGCACCAGGATATATTACTTCAACAGATATTTGTGGAAATTCAATATCCGGTAACAAATCAAGCTTTAACGTAGTAAAAGAATATGCACCTGCAAATAATAAAAGAAAAGATATAATAAAAACGGCAACGGCATTTTTCAAGCTGAATTTTGTTAAAAAAGTCATCATCATTTCCTTTCTGTTCATTAAATATTATATTTTTTAACACTCTTTTTTCCGTAAGCAGTAAGTATGCATAATGTAATGTCAGAACTTATGTTTAATCATATTCACGGTTTGTATCGGTTATAAGTTTTCAAACTATTTGACTAAAAAATTATTAATCTCTTAAATCATATCCTAGTTATATAGTAAAGATAGCTTTTCGGTCGATCACTCCCCTTTTTTCGACATATGTGTCGAATACGTCCAAAAAAAACTCCTTAATCGGAGTTATTATCACACATTCCCGACAGAAGTGTCAACTATTTGGCCTTAATGCCATCAAAAAATAAAGTAAATAATGTTTCACTCCATTGGTCAATATCCATATTTAAAGTATTTGGGATCAAAATAGAACTAAAAAAGACACTGGCTATGCTATGCGCTTGCAAATCATTGCGGATAACAAACTCTCGTTGCCCACATTTTATCACATTAACTAATATTTCAAAGAAACGCTCATTTTCTTTTTCAAGTACATCCATTTTTTCATCATGATGATTTGATGACGCCTTCATATGTTTATATACTTGGATCATATCGTGTATTGTTTCCCCGTGCTTAAGAAAAATAGTAAGCAATTCTTGAAGCTGCACTAAAGAATCAGTATGCTCTAACACCTTTTTACATTCACCATAAATTTTATCTGAAACGTGCTTTATGTAATGAAAGATGAGCTCATCTTTATTAGCATAGTATTCATAAATGGTACTTCTACCTACACTAAGTTGTTCAGCAAGTGCTTTAAAATGAAAACCTTCGTACCCTTTTTCAATAAGTAATTTACGAGTTGATTCAAAAAGGTCTTTTTTTTCTATTCTTTTCTTTCTTCCCATGAAGTTCACCTTCATTCCGTAGAGCTACAGTTTAAGTACAAATTGTTATACCTTTTATTTAGGCTCTTTTCATAAACTTTGTTGCAGTTGTGTTACCTAACCGCTATTTTTGAAAGTGTTTATTTCCTAATACGAAAAACAACTATCAATGCGAAAACGCCTTTATTTATACTAATATATATTTTAACTGTTATTTTTTGCATTTATCGTATCTTATTTTTGAGTAGAAAACAATTCCTCTTTAGCAATTAACATAAATGAGTATGTAAAAGCTTTGATGTCATTTAAAGGTTTTAGTTGAGGTCAGCACCACACTTAAGTGGAGAATTGAAACCGTACAATACATAGAGCATTACTAAATTAACCATGTGAATGGCGTAGCTCAATGGTAAGGAATAAGTGAATTCGGTTTAACGATAGCAAAAATATGTAATAAAATCCTTATGACTCATTCTCCGGCAACTTATTATATAGAGTTGAGCGGACAAACCTATGCGAAAGCCAATATTCCCTTCTACTTGTAAAATAATTACCATACAGATCAAATTCCCTTTACCTGACATCTACATGAGGTACGACGGTACGTACCACTTAGGGGGATACAAGGTTGGCTCGATCGTGGAACTTAAAGGCTCCATCTCAAGCGTTAGCTGAGCAGTGAGAAGTTCCGCATTGTCAATCAATCTTCATCCTTCACATCTATATCCTCTGGGATAGGTTCTTGAAGTATCTCATCTATTAGTTTCTTATACTTTTCTACTTGTTCCATATGTGTCGTAAACTGATCTTTATTAACTAAATACTGATCACCATCAAATACAGCCCGAATTTTTTTATGTAGTATTAAATCTTCAATAGCTGCTTCAGATATGGATAAATAATCTGCAAGCTCTTTTATTGTGAGATACATTGTTATCAATTCCTTTTAATTGGCTGTTATAGCATAGTTTTATTGTAACTAGATCTACTTTCAATAATTCAGTGACTGCGCTCAACACCACTATTATACTATTCAAATACTAACAAATTTTACGAAATACCTTTATTTTTTCACATTCATTTTCCAATGACTAAATATACCACTAACCTACGTATATCTACACATGCATGATTGTGATGGAAAGAACCAGATAAGTTAATCTTACCTGATTCCATATTATTAATCAGTATGAATAGTTTTCAGTAATAGCTTCTTTAATAATGGGAATAGTACATCAGATAACTCTTCAAGATTTTCTACAACTATACTGAACTTCCCATATATATTCTCGAAGGTACTCCTTTGACCTTCACTAATTTCTCCATTTGCCAGAAAAATGTTAATCACTTCTATATTGTTTTTTCTTGCGTGTAGAACAGCTTCATGCGTGTCAACTATACCATTTTGATCGTAGCCAAAGGCCGCTGGCTCACCATCTGAAAAAACAAGCAAAAATTTTTGGTTTTCTATTCTTTGTAGGAGTTGGTTAGTAAGGTACCGTATGGCAAAACCGTCACGATTGTCTTCTTGCGCTTGAAGCTGCATGATTTCAAAACCACTCGTTTTTCTTAAAGAAGATTGAAAGCCGATGACTGTTTGAAAATAGTTCGGCTGATTAGTTTCTGTAGCGTCCGCTGTGTCTTCCCAAAAACCTACAATTTGGTGTGGAATGAAAAGAGACTTCAACGTTTCATGAAACAGTGTTATCCCACTCTTTGTGTGATCCATCTTATCAAACATTGATGCCGAACAATCAACTAATAATGAAAAAACAGCGTCCAATTGTGTAGACGGATTCGTTTTTTTATAAAACATTCGTGGACGATCATCAGTAAATAGCTTAGTGAGCTTTCGATTCAAGCGACCAAAATGCAAATCATTTTTTGGTAAAATCTTTTTTTCTTCAACAGTTTTTTTAATTGTTTGTGTTAGCTTTTTTTGGTAGGGAGTTACTAACATTTTATAGTTTTTATATAAAGATATATCATTTGCTGAAGGACTCAGAATATCCACTTGATGGGCGACAGCATACCTATTTTCTTTACCATACGTGGAATCCCCTCCAAAGTTTTTCTCCTCGTGCTCCCCTTCCATTAATTCCATTTGAGAAAAATCACTTTGAGAGCTTTGCTGTGAGCTTCCTTGTACGATACCCATCGCTTGGTCTCCACTTTCACCTTTCCTTACACCTTGACCGATAAGGTCTGTCTTTGTTCCTTGCTCTAGATCAAACTGCAAAAAGCTCTTTGTTGTCGTTTCTGTTTCACGATGCCATGTCGGGAGTACATCTTCATGCTTGTCTTCATCATCGTGATTTTTTGCCAACATATCTTCATTCTTCAATTTATCTTTACGTTTTAAGTCACGGAATGTTTGCCCATTATCAATTTCTTGCAACACCGTTTCTGGCAACAAGAAGTAAATGTTTAACATATCAGCTGTTAATACTTCATCCAAGACTTCTATGATTGTCCAACATATTTTTGTAGTATCTTCAGTTTTTGTTGCTTCATATATTTTTGGCAGCTCTCTTTGAAGAAACGGAATTATTAAATCCACGCTCTGATTAATAGTTGGAATTTCTTCTAACGGTGATTCGGATGTAATGAGTAAATAGATTGCATTAAATAGTGCATCTGTATATACGCTTTTTACTATATTGACTTTAAGTTGATCTTCAAAATACTTTCTATAAACTTCTCTTCGTTTGACAAATGCCTTTTTCGTACCTGGTCTTTGTCGGATACAAATTCCTTCTAAACGAATATCCTCAAGAAGCATAAATAATTGTTTTGCAAAGCTTGTAAGATTTGCAGATTTTATCTTCCTGACAAAAGCCTTATATGCCAGCATATTAGTATAGTTTATATTACCAATGCAACGTAAATATACTTCACTCTTTAACCCAGCGATCATTTCTTGACGCTCTCGAAGATCCCAAAAATGACTAACATATGCTTTCTGTTGAATGATATCGTAATAGGAACGAAAGCCAAACTCTACCTCGACTTCTTCGTTTTTTGTGAGTGCTTTAGCAAGGTCAGATAGCTCCATAAATAAGAAAGAATCAATTTTTTTATCGTTAAATTGTATCGGCTTCATTAATAGTTCCTCATTCAAATAGAGTTTCGACTATATTTTTTACCGCAGACTTTTCTCTTTCATCTTCGAGCTTATCAATAATACCACGTTGAATAGCCCTTTCAGGAGGTAAGTGTACTGCTAAGTCACATGTATCAATAAGTGCACGTATTGATGCAGCCTCTTCAGATATGTTCCCTTGTTTCACATGTGTAATTAAATCAGCAGATAGAGTGACAAACGATTTAATTAGCTTTTCATCTGATAACATTGATTGCTCTTTGAGAACATTCTCTAAACTATCACCTTGAATATATGGTACCTCAATAACAATAAACCTATTTTTTAACGCCTCATTTAAAGGAACTGTCCCTACATAGCCTTCATTAATTGCAGCAATGACTCCAAATCCTTCTTCAGCTTGAACTACTTCACTTGTAAATGGATTTGTAATCATCTTTCTATAATCTAAGACACCATTTAATATAGGTAATGTTTCTGGCTTTGCCATGTTAATTTCATCTATATATAAGAGGTGCCCTTTTTGCATCGCGTTTATTACAGGACCAGGAATAAAATCGATTGTCGGTCTATCATTGACGTCACTAATCGTTTTATATCCAAGTAAAGCTTCGGCATCTAAATCAACCGAACAGTTAACACTATGCATCGGTTGCTGAAACAAGCTAGATAACGTGTCAGCTAATTTCGTTTTACCTGATCCTGTTGGTCCTTTAAGCAATACATTTTTTCCTAAAGATAATGCAACGATAGCATCAAATAAAATATTTGTATTGTCGCTCGTATAACCACCTTTTCCAATTAGGGAACTGTCCTCTTGTTGATACTTATTATTGGTTCTACTTTTAAGTATATTACTTATTTGATTAGGCAATTGTATCGTATTTATGTTCGCAGTCATGCTGTAGTTACAAACCCTTCTATATTTTTATGGCTCTTTTCGATAACTTTGTTGCTAATGGAAAAAAAATAGCAAGGTAAAGTTTATAGAAAAAGAGATTCCTCAAAATTCTATTTGTGCGTTAATATAAAATTAAAAAGTATATGCGAAAATAACCTACTTTTTATATAACATAACTTAATGTATTGTATAAAGAATTATAGTAAGTTGGCAAGGTGTGTGCTCATTGATAAGTTAATTATCGGCAAGTATATAAGGAAGAATACAGAGGGATTTACATTATTTTGTCGAATTTACATACTTAGCTACAATTATTATACATTATTGTAACTTATATTTGTGTAGATAAGGGGCTTTGCATGCATGATGTTAGTACTAGATACTATTTTATTATTATAACTTATTGGATTAACCGTATTTCATTATACTAAGACAAAAAAGCTGATCCAAATCTCAGAAACATTAGTTATCCTACGCCAAAAGTCCTTCAACAACATGGCATGTTAGTCGACGGTATGATCATTACAAATCACTCCTTTGCATCAAAGCAATGGAAAATAATCAAATGGACTACTTTTAGCATGACGCTAATACTAACAACTGTTTTGGTTTTAGGTTATATAAACTATAAAAGTATAATTGAGGCTTTCCCGAACTTCTTTTTATTAACTATTCTCGTTACTTGGAATGGTGACAGAAGTATATTTGCAATATTGCAAGAAGGAATGTTAGTTAAAGGCAAAGTGTATAAATGGGAGCAATTTAACTACTTCAATGTTACAAGAATGAGTAGATGGCATGAATACGCTGGAATCCATGACAAAATTAAGGAGGGCTTTGAAGTAAAGCTTCATATCATCCATCCTTCCAAGAAAATAAGACCCGTCAGTATAGTCATAGATAAAGCCCAAATTGACAATTTTAAATTTTATTTACTAAATGCTGGTTTGAAGGAAATAGATGATACGTATTTATGAAAGCCTCAGTAGTTTCAAAGGTTAACTACGTTATCCATAATATATAATAAAATCAAACAATCATTTTTTCTTTGTACTAATAAAAGCTAGCCTTTCCACAAGGCTAGCTTAATTTTTTCTTACTGCTGTTTTTTCGCATTGTTTTTTTTCGAATTAACTAGAGTTGGGGACATCTATTCTTCTGTAATCAATGATAACTATATAACTAATTTGTTAACCATAAAAAATATTGTAGAAAAGACCTCCATATATAGAACATTCAATGATTATAAAGGTAAATTACGACGTTTAAAAACAAATACTGCTAAAATAAACATGATTACACCAATACTCAATAGAAGAAGAGATGAAGAGAATACATTTCCTTCACCAATAGCAATCTGACTCGGTTCATACAGCGAGAACAAAGTGATATTTCTCAACCAGTCTAAGTCAGTGCTTATTTTTCCTGCCATATCTAACCCGTAAAATAGAAAAGTCAATCCACCAGCAAGACCAAATGCTAGTTTCTCGTCGTTCAGTAGGGCAGAAATGAGGAAAGAATAACCTCCAACGGCGAAAAACAATAATAAACCAACTATATTGATCTTAAAAAATACGTTCGTTCCAATGGCATATTGGTCATCAATTAGCCATTCCCCTCCAATAACACCACCAATGAATGTTAAAAAAACAATGATCGTTAAACCACTAACTAATACTGCTATTTGTGTAAGTACGACAGAACTACGAGTGACTTTTGTTGAAAGCAAATACGCCATTGAGCCTCTATCTACTAATTTTGCGATTAGTTGCACAGCTGTCATCACACTAAATACTCCTAAAATAATAGGAAAAAACAAACCAAAATACTCTACAGAAATAAATTCACTGTAAGTCCCGAAAGACTCAAGTCCGAATGCTTGTTTTAAAGCATCTGGATATATATCTAACATATCATTTATTTGCTCTGCGTTGTCAGCAATAAATGGATATAAAGAAGTCATTAAAATTACATAAAGAGCTGACCCTACTCCGAAGCTTAAAAAGCCCTTAACATTCGATTTGATCATTTGTTTATATAGTGGTGCATTCACTTTATCCCCCCCTTTGAATCATAGTAATTCATAAAAATTTCCTCAAGGCTCTGGTTGCTTATACTCATATTAGTAATATCGTAATTACCTAATTCTTTAATTAAATCATTATAATTCCCTTGAATGACAACCCGAGCTACACCATTTCTTATTACATCTACCGTAAGTCCGGAGGCTGTTAATCTTTCAATATCATTTTCATGTACAAAAGTAATTTCAAAGATCTTTCTTTGCATAGATTGGAGTTGATGTATATCTTTTACTGTAATGATTCGACCATCCTTAATGATTGCTGCTCGATCACACGTTCTTTCGATTTCAGCAAAGCTATGTGAAGACATTAAAAACGTTTTCCCTTTCTCCTTTTCTTCGAGCACAATATCAATAAATGTTTTTTGCATTAAAGGGTCTAAACCTGACGTCGGTTCATCTAGAATAAAGATTTCTGGATCATGCATAAATGTGACAACAATACCAATCTTTTGTTTCATTCCTTTTGACATTTTTCTAATGGGTGTTTTAGGATCAAATTGTAGTCGCTCAATTAACTCATCACGCTTTCTATAGTCTTTAATGTTTTGCATACCCGCCATCATATTAATAAATTCCATCCCACTCATACCTTCTAAAAATGAAATTTCTCCAGGTAAATAACCTACGTAGCTACGAGCCTTGCCTTGATCTTCCCAGCAATTTACGCCATTTATTGAGGAAAAGCCTCGTTGTGGTTTCATAAACCCCATTAAATGTCGAATAGTAGTAGATTTACCAGCACCATTCGGGCCTAAAAAACCGAAAACTTCTCCTTTATGGACTTCAAATGATACATCAAATATCCCTTTGTCATTGGAAAATTGTTGAGTCAGGTCGTTGACTTGAATCACTTTACACTCCTCCTTCAATTTATGAAATATATGATATGTTTAATTACATTAATTTTAAATTTTAAAAATGTTAATGTCAATGGTATAATGAAATATATTAATTGAAATATTTCATAATATTATGTGAGATAAAAAGGTGATAATTCAATGAATGGGTTTGAAAAACGAGCACAACGAATCAAAGACAAGATTAAGAATGCCACTTTGGAATTATTAAGTAGTATGGAGCCAAGAGCTATTCGAATTACTGATATAGCTAATAAAGCGGACGTATCACAAGTTTCAATTTACAATCATTTTGGCAGTAAGGAGGAGCTTATAAGAGAAGCGCTAAAATCGTTCTACTTTCAGCATTTAGAGGATTACGAAAAACTAATTTCAGAAGGGTCAAGGTCATTTAAGGAAACAATACGTTTCATTCTATTTCAAAAAAGAGAGACCATACAAAAGTATTCTGCAACAAAATTAAATGAATTATTGCTGCAAGACCCTGAAATGAATATGTTTGTAAAAGAAATTTATTCAACTAAAGTATTTCCCCTTTTCCTAGAAATGATTGAAAAAGCGAAAAAAAACGGTGAAATTGATAATGATATTGCACCATCTTTAGTAATTTTTTATTTGAACATGTTTAGTGAAAAGAGTGAGGAGATGCTTCAGTTGTCAACTTCATATTCAAGTGAAGAACAATTTATAGAAGATCTTACAAATTTATTTTTCTATGGCATAGTAGGAAAACGATGATCATTGACCACCTTACGTAAGGTGGTCAATACTTTTGTCATTTAGTTTTTGCCGGCTGTGTAGCAGCATTTTGTTGTTGTTTGTATACTTTGTTATTAGGGTTGTTAGGTGCAAGTTCCTCTGCAAATTCGAAATTTGGCAATGGAGACTTAACATTTGCATTATTAGTCATTCTTTCAGCCATGCGTTTCATTTCATCACCTAGCTGTGTCATCGTTTTGTTATTTCTCATCCTTACCATTCCTAGTAAAGCAGGAACGGATAAAGCTACTACCGATGCACTCATTGCAACCCAATTATTTCTTCTTCGTTTTCTAAAGCGATTCATCAGTCGTCCAGACCTTTTTCCTACGTTAAACATCGTTGACATCCAACGCATATTGTTCATAACAATTATCCCCCTTCTCTTCAAAATTAACTTTTTCCGGATTGTGTTTAAACGACAACATTACGAAAAAAAGCCTTAATAATTTGAAGAAGAGCATGTACACTCATCGTACACATGTATTATTTTTTCTTATTGTATGACACAATATTTGTGTTAACATTTTACACAAAGATTTGAATGGTCATCATAACAACTAACTTCAGTTGTTTCAGCACAGGATGATGATGCTTAGCTGTATAAATAGCGCTTGTAGTATTTTTTTCTGCTTGATTAAAGCCATATCTTCTGACCATTTTATTCGTAAACTATAGTAACAACGTTTACGAATAGAGCAACGACGATGCCATTTCTGTTATTAGTAAAAATATACACTAACTTACACCAACACCATGTACAAATGAACGGGCAAAACACTAGCTCAGCTTAATTAACATATATCTCAATAATAAAAACGATTATATGCAAAAAAGCATAAGCAATATACTTATGCAAACATTATAAAATCAGGCTAATTTCTCTTAAAGTGGGCTGGATGAAGAGTTCACATATATCATTTATTCCAACTAGACATATATGCTCGATCTTCTATATCTAGCGCATTGCTGACAACCTTTAGTGGTTTAAATGTATCAATCATTACTGCAAGCTCTGCTGTTTCTTTTTGACCTATACTTGCTTCTGTTTTTCCAGGGTGTGGACCGTGAGGAATACCACTTGGATGAAGCGTAATTGAACCTTCTTCAATCCCTTTTCTACTCATAAAATTTCCATCAACATAGTATATTACTTCATCGCTATTAACATTACTATGATAGTATGGTGCAGGAATCGCATCTGGATGATAATCATATAATCTTGGCACAAAAGAACAGATGACAAAGTTATGTCCTTCAAACGTTTGATGGACTGGTGGCGGTTGATGGATACGACCCGTAATTGGCTCAAAATCATGTATGCTGAACTTCCACGGATATAAATACCCATCCCAACCAATAACATCTAGCGGATGATGTTGGAAAATATGCTCAGTCATACTTCCTCTAGCTTTAGTTAATACTGAAAAAGCACCTGTTTGATTATACGTTTCTAATTTAGCTGGTCCATGTATATCCCGTTCACAAAATGGGCTATGTTCAAGAAGTTGTCCGTATTCGTTACGATATCTACGTGGAGATGTAATTTGACTATTCGTTTCTACGAAGAGAAATGTTTGCGTCACGTCTGTATTTGGCACAATGCGATAAATGGTACCAATTGGAATAACTATATAATCTCCTGCTTCATAATCAATACTACCGAATATTGTTTCAATTTTTCCTGAACCATAATGAATGTAAAATAGTTCATCACCATCTCCATTACGGTAATAATGCTTCATTTCTATTTTTGGCTTTACAACTCCGATAAGTAAGTCCTCATTACCTAACAAATATTCGCGACCGAATAAAGCATCACTTGACGCATTACACTTTTCAGTTTTTAAATGTCGATGCATTAATGAGGAATTTTCTTCAAATTTTATTTCAGTATTTGAAAAATGTTTCGTTTCTAGAACTTTTGTAGGCATGTTATGATGATATAATATTGATTGTGTTCCAGAAAATCCTTTCGTGCCCATTACTTGTTCACGATATAATGTACCATCTTCTTTTTTAAACTGTATATGCCGTTTATTTGGAATTGAGCCCATTTGCCTGTAGTACACAAAGATCCCCCTTTACTCTACAATTGTATTTTTTAAGATCCCTAAGCCAGTGATCTCTAGTTCAACTAAATCACCAGGCTCCAACCATCGTTGTTTTTCAGGTCCAAGCTCTAAAATACAACCAGTTCCTACCGTGCCTGATCCTATAATATCGCCGGGATATAATGTTACATCTTTCGATGCTCTTTCTATCATTTGTGCGAATGAATAATAAATAGTATTGAAATTGCCAACAGATGTCGTACTGCCATTGACCTTAGCCACCATCTGTAAATCATAACGATCTCCTATTTTATATGTTTCAAGTTCATCTTTCGTAACAATATAAGGGCCTATTGATGTAGCAAAATCCTTTCCTTTTGCAGGACCTAAACCTACCTTCATTTCTTTTGCTTGTATATCCCGAGCACTCCAATCATTCATTATTGTGTACCCGAAAATATAATCTTCCGCTTCTATTCGCGAGATATTCGTTCCTTGCTTACCGATAACACATGCAATTTCAAGTTCATAATCAAGACAATTACAATTCTTTGGTTTTTTAATAAGCTCATCAGGACCAGTGATCGCTTGATGGTTTGAAAAGTAAAAAACTGGCATCTCATACCATTCAGGAATAACTTGAAGCCCTCTCCTACTTCTTGCCGTTTTCACATGATCTTCAAAGGCATAAAAATCTCGAACACTTGGTGGCTTTGGTAGTGGAGCACAAATATTAACTTCTTCTAGTGTGTAAATAGCATCATTAATCAGTTGTACATTATCCTGTACATCAATATATGCATCATAGTTTTCAATAAAATGTAATAAGCTATGTGGAAGCTTCCCACCACTAACAGCATGCATGTCGACTATTTTTTCTTCATGTACCCATCCGGCTCTCTCAATACCTGCTGCCGTCTTGAAGGTGACATATTTCACTTTTGTCCCTCCTTAGTCATTTAGTTATCCTAGTTTTTTATTATTACTGTTAATAACGATTTTCCACTATTAATCAAGACTATTTCTCTTTACTTATATTGCTTCTTGTTAAAATAAATGTGTCGCTATTTGCACGTGTGTAGGCATGCCCTGCTAATCTACCGACTGGCTTTAACTTACTAGTATTAATTTTTCCATCCTCATACAAATTGTCTGCAACAGAAACTAATACAACTCTTCCAACAACTAAGCTGCCTGACCCTGGGTGAGAACCATAATGATGTAGTTCATGTAGTTTACATTCCAAATGTATTTTACACTCTTGAACTCTTGGTATTTTTACTTTTTGACCAGCTTCTTTGCCAAGTCCTGCTATCGTAAACTCATCAACCCCAGGTGAATACTCTGTTGCACATTCATTAACTTGTGAAATAATGTCATCGCTTACAATATTAATGATAAACTCCTTAGTCTTTTCAATATTCCTTAAGGTGTCCTTTTTCGCACCGTCACTTCCTCTAACCATAGGAGCAAAACATATAAGCATAGGATTTGCACTAATACATGTGAAAAAACTGAAGGGGGCAAGATTTGCCCGTCCCTCTTCATCTACTGTAGAAACAAATGCAATTGGACGTGGCAAAACAGACCCAACTAACAACTTATAAGCGTCCTGCCATGAAATATCTCTTGGCTCGATCTGCAAATGCACTCAACTCCTCAAGTTACTATTAGTATAATAAGACTCGATACTTTTATGGTTTTCTAGATTAAATACATATGTTAGGTGAGACTTATGGGATTTCACCGTTTTTATAAAATAAGGTGGTCACGTTTACTAGCTGTAATATATGCTAATTTCCTCGTACAAAAAACAACAATTCATTATTTGTGAAAATTGTTCGTTACAAATTCCCGCGTCTTGCTTGCTCACGTTCAATTGACTCAAACAATGCCTTAAAATTGCCTTCACCAAAGCCCTTGGCACCTTTTCTCTGAATAATTTCAATAAATAATGTTGGACGATCGACTATTGGTTTGGTGAAGATTTGTAATAAATAACCTTCATCATCACGATCTACTAAGATTTTTAACTGTTTCAGCTTTTCAACCTCTTCATCAATTTCTCCAACACGTTCAGATAACATCTCATAATACGAATCTGGTGTCTCAAGAAACTCAATTCCATTCGCTTTTAAAGATGAAACAGTTTTTATAATATCTTCCGTTAATAAAGCGATATGCTGCACACCCGCTCCGTTATTAAATTCTAGATATTCTTGAATTTGAGATTTACGCTTCCCTTCTGCAGGCTCATTTATCGGGAATTTTATTCTACCGCCATTGGTCATCACTTTTGACATTAGCGCGGAGTATTCTGTGCTTATATCATCATCATCAAAATGAATTAATTGCTTAAAGCCCATTACTTCTTCGTAATAAGTAACCCATTGCTCCATCTCTTCAACGTTTCCAACAACATGATCAACTGCAATTAAGCCAGCATCCTCATATGGTATATTCATATTAATTTTTTCGAAACCTGGTAAAAAAGTTCCGTTATAATTTGTACGTTCGATTAAACTATGAATTGTGTCACCGTATGTACCGATGACCGCCTTTTTAACTGATCCGTTTTCATCTGATAATGTAGTTGGCGGTAAAAGTTCAATGGCTCCACGGCTTACTGCTTCACTGTATGCTTTATCTACATCGTCTACAACTAATGCAACATCCCGTACACCATCACCATGTTTTTTAACAAAAGAAGATACTCGACTTTCCGCTTCTAATGTACCTGTTAAGATATATCGAATATTATTCTGTTGTATAACGTACGAGATCGTTTCTCTATTCCCTGTTTCTAAACCAGAATAAGCAATTGGTTTAAAGCCAAATGTTCTACAAAAATAGTGGCATGCCTGCTTCGCATTCCCAACATAAAACTCAATATAGTCTACATCTCTTACTGGAAAAAATTCCTCTTGCTTCTCAACAGTTTCTAACAATTGTTCTTTCATTCACAAAAACCTCCTATTTTTCATAAAATAATTAATTTTCTCAATATTATAATAGTAAAAAAATGGGGTATGGCTCAAGAGTATACTGTGAAGCCAAAACGCTTTAGTTGAACACAGAAAAGCTAGTTACCCAATTAAGAGATAACTAGCTTTTTAGTCTTATATACATGTATTATTTCATCTAATAAAATTTAATAATTGAGAATATTGTTAAGAATAAAATCCACCGTTCACATTTAACACTTGACCATTTACATAATTCGATAATGGCGATGCTAGATAGAAGATACTTTGCGCAGCTTCTAAAGCTGTTCCTGCTCTTTGTTGAGGGATAGACATTTGAATCATCTGCCTCATATTTTCTGGAATACCAATTGTAACACCATTAACAGATTCACCCTTTTCTTTTGGTTGTGTTAGCCTCGTTTCAACCATACCAAATGCTACTGCATTACAATTGACATGAAAAGGCGCCCATTCTCGAGCAACTGTTTTCGTTAAGCCGATTAAACCAGCTTTGGCAGATGAATAATTCGCTTGCCCCACATTGCCCATCACTCCAGCTACTGATGTGACATTAACTATCTTCCGATAATGATCAACCCCTTTTGCCACGTCATCTTTATGAGCATTTCTTAAATATGGTGTTGCTTCACGGATAAGTCGAAATGGTGCAAATAAATGAATATCGATCATGGCTTGAAATTGTTCATCTGTCATTTTATGGATCATCCCATCCCATGTGTATCCAGCATTGTTTACCAAAATGTCCAGCTTGCCATAAGCTTGAATCGTTTCATCCATAATCTGTTTTGGAAACTCTGAAGAAGTGACATCACCATTAACCGAAATAGCATCTCCACCTTTTTCTTTTATTGCACTAACTACTTCTTCGGCAGGTTCTTGATCTTTATCAGACACAACAACACGAGCTCCATGTTCAGCCATCAATTCAGCTACTTGCCTTCCAACTCCTCGTCCAGATCCTGTAATAATTGCAACTTGATTTTCTAGCATTTTCATTTCCTTATCTCCCTTCCTTGTCTCTATTTTCTTTTAGGCTGTTTCTGCTTTAATTTTTGCTTTTTGCATTAAGAAATTATCGTGACATCTTTACTCATTTTACATCCCGGCCAACGTAGTTATTCAACATTATATTTCCTCAGATTTTATTACATGTTTACCGTGTCTAATTTTTCACAACTTCAAAGTCACCTTTAAGCTTCAATTCCTCATTTTCATTTTGTACCAATATTCTTCCGCACAATATGGTATCTCCATCTTCGTTTTTTTCTTCTACAATTTTTCCAGAGATTGATAGCTTCTCTCCTGGGAAAGTCATTTTGGAAAATCTCACTTTAAATTTCCGTAAATCTTTTCTTGGAAACCACTGTGTAAGTGCATCACCAGCCATTCCCATAACGAGCATACCGTGTGCTATAACATCTGGTAAACCTACACTTTTTGCAATTGGTACAACTGTATGAATCGGATTAAAGTCACCAGATGCTCCAGCATATTTCACGATTTGTGTGTGAGAAATATTGTCTTTCTCTATCACTTGAAGGTCACTCATAAATTCAATCCTCTCCCTCTATAATCATTTTAGTTTTACGTCCTTTTAGATACTAGACCAACAGTGAGCTTACATTAATCCACTCAAGTCGATCAGAGTAAAAAATGGGATATTAATGCCGCTCTATAATTACCGATTTTCCAATTAATACTGTTTCTTTATCAGAGTTCGAATAAGTTGTTTCTATCGTAATAAAATTCATATTTCTCTTTGTATTAGCATGAACAACTCGACTTTTTGCTGTTATTACATCCCCAACATAAATCATGCCAACATATTCATATGATTGTTCACCGTGTAACACTTTCAAAGGGTCTAACTCAAGTGTATTTACTAAGGAATCAAAGTCAGCACCACCCCACATATCAATAACTGTTGAGAATGTTGGAGGAACTGGAATTTTAACATAACTCTGCTTTCTTGCTTCTTCAGTTGAATAGTAAATCGGATTGTTATCCCCAATTGCTAAAACAAATTCTTTCACTTTTCCTTGTTCGACAGGAAATGTGTATGGTTCAAACTTCATTCCAACTTTTGTAGATATGTCTTTTAGCAAAACTCATCACTCCTTTATCATTTACTCGTAAACTAGTAATATTGATAACTATAAGATTGTGACATCTTATTTAACTTGGTATATACAAAGGTATGCCTTTATGAAGCTTTATACATCGTTACTACAACAGCACCACCTAATCCAAGATTATGTTGAAGAGCAATATTAGCACCTTCAACTTGCCTTTTGTCTGCTTGACCCCTTAGTTGCCATACGAGCTCTGTACATTGCGCAAGACCAGTTGCACCAAGTGGATGCCCCTTTGACATTAGTCCTCCAGAAGGGTTAATAACATATTTCCCACCATATGTGTTATCCTCATCATTAATGAACTTTTCAGCTTCACCTTCTTGACAAAGCCCCAAACCTTCGTAAGTAAGTATTTCATTTGGTGTAAAGCAATCATGCAATTCAACTACATGGACATCCTCTGGTCCAATTCCTGCTTGTTCATATAATTGTTTAGCTGCACGCTTTGTCATGTCTGCTCCAACTAAATTGATTGGATCTTGAAAGGTTGAAATTGTATCTGTTGCTATCGTTTGTGACACGATTTCAACAGCATTACCAATTCCTTTTTTCCTCGCATAATTCTCAGTACAAACAATGACAGCGGCTGCACCACAAGATGGAGGACAAGCACATAATCTTGTTAAATGTTCTGGATAAACGACTGGGGAGTTTAATACTTCATCAACTGTTAGTTTGGTATCAAAAATAGAATAAGGATTATTTACAGCATGACTTCTTGTCTTTACAGCTACCTTGGCAAATATATCTGGGTTAGCACCGTATCTACGCAAGTATTCGTTTCCAGCCTCACCAAAAATGCGCAAAGTTAACGGGAACCCTTTAGTTTGTGGAGTTAATTCATCTAATTTATCTTGAAACAGTTCAAGGGGTGATGTCCGGTCATTCCATACAGATTGTAATGCACCAGGTTTCATCTCTTCAAAACCGAAGGCAAGAACACACTCAGCTGATCCTGACTCAACAGCTTGACGTGCTAAAAAAAGCGCCGTTGATCCGCTTGAACAATTGTTATTCACATTTACAACTGGAATACCAGTCATTCCTACTTTATAGATTGCAGCTTGACCAGAAGTGCTTTCACCATAAACATAACTTGCAAAAGCTTGCTGAACTTCGTCAATGCCTATTCCAGCATCCTTTAATGCCCCACTAATCGCTTTTGCAGCCATATCCTCATAAGGATCATTTTTACCTGGTTTAGCAAACTTCACCATGTCAGCACCAATTATTCTTGCATTACTCATAATACTATACCCTCCTATGTTTTCCTGTTATTGTTTATTTTATCTGATTATTCCTGCCTTCTTATAAGAGCTTATTTGACTTTCATTCAACCCTAATTCCTGTAAAACTTCTTCAGTATGATATCCTAACCGGCTACCTATATGACTGTATGATGGTTGAAATGAAGAAAACTTAATAGGACAAGCAAGTTGCTTTTGACTTCCCCCTTCATCCTTAGGTACGTCAGCTATCATATTACGCGCTTTTATTTGTGGATGATGAACGGCTTCAGAAAAATGAAGAACAGGCTCTATACAAGCATCGTATTTATTAAATATTGGTATCCACTCTTCGTAGGTCTTCAATCGGAATATATCTTTCAATTTGTCTTTAAACAATTCCATATCATCTTTACTCATGCTTAAGCTAAGAGAGAACAATTCCTCAGCTCCGACAGCTTCACAAAGTTGCTTTCTAAAGTTCGGTTCAAGGCTTCCAACAGAAAAGTAACGCCCATCTTTAGTCTCATAGTAATCATAGAAAGTTCCACCATTTAGCATTAATGCTTCTCTTTCTGGCTCTACTTCACTTGCTAGGTACCCTGCACCAGAAATCCCATTCAAAGCAAATGCTGCATCTGTCATGCTTACATCAATTGACTGCCCTTGACCTGTTAATTGTCTATGATATGCTGCAGCTAAAATAGCAATAACAGTATGATGGGACCCTCCTGCTACGTCTGCTATTTGAATCCCATAAGGGGTTGGAACGGACCCCTTTCTAGATGAATAGCTTGTAACTCCTGATACGGACAAATAGTTATTATCGTGTCCTGCTCTATTACGATACGGCCCTGTTTGCCCGTACCCTGTTAATGAGCAATATATTAACTCGGGGTTAATTTGTTTTAGCTCATTATAACCAAGGCCCAATCTATCCATGACACCTGGTCGAAATTGTTCTAACACTATATCGTATTTATGAATTAACTTTTTTACTATATCTATTGATTCTTCTCTCTTTAAGTCTAGAGCAATAGCTCGCTTTGAACGATTCAAGTATTGATGTGCTACTGAATCTTCGCCATCGATAGGTGGTGTCATGCGTAACAAATCTGGCCTTGATGGAGATTCAACTCTTAAAATATTTGCACCTAAATCTGCTAAAAACATCGTCGCATATGGTCCTGGTAGCAGCCCAGAAAAATCAAGAATATTTAGCGAAGATAAAAGAGGCATATGAATTCACCGCTCTTTCACTTCGTTAAATTGTTCTCTAAGTTTATATTTCATTATTTTCCCTGAAGCATTACGAGGTAATTGATCAACAAATAGTATCTTTCTCGGTACTTTATATCCTGCTAGATGTTGGCGAAGAAAACTTATTAATCCTTCTTCATCAGCTTTATGTTTGTGTAAAACGACGACAGCGGTTACAATTTCTCCCCAAGTTGTATCAGGAATACCAATAATTGCGGCTTCCATAACATCAGGGTGTTGGTATAAACAATTTTCTACTTCAATTGAATAAACATTTTCACCGCCTGATATAATCATATCTTTCTTACGATCTACTAGTTTAATAAACCCATGCTCATCCTTTACTGCTAAATCTCCAGTAAATAACCAGCCTTCACGTAATGCTTCTTGAGTTTCCTTTCCCTTCCGGTAATATTCTTTCATAATCGTTTCACCACGAAGGATAAATTCACCTACTTCACCGGGCACTACGTCCTGACCTTGTTCGTTGACAACCCTTGCTTCAGTTAACAATGTTGGATCCTTCCCCGAAGCACCCAAATTCTCTTTGTGATCTTCCGGTGTTAGAAAAATTCCAGCCGGCCCCCCTTCAGACAATCCACATAAATTATAAAATTGATCAGTTTGAAATAATTCCATACTTTTTTTAACGAGTTCTGGTGCCATAGGAGCTGCACCGTATGAGCACTTTTTAATAGAACTCAAATTGTACTCCTTTGCATTTGGTACATGCAATAAAAAGTTATACATCGTTGGTACACCAAAATATTGCGTAATTTCATATTTCTCAATTGCTTTCAGTACTTCTACAGGATTAAATTCTTTATGAATGACATGCGATGCTCCTACACAAATCCCAGGAATGAGAAATAAACCTAATTGAGCACTATGAAAAAGAGGTGCAACATGCAATAATTTTTCAAATGATGCTAAACCAGTCGTCCCAATTGATGCTATGACAAGGTTTAATACTCGTTTATGATCAAATAAAGCGCCTTTTGGGTATCCAGTCGTTCCAGACGTATATAAAATATGCAAATCATCCTCTTCTTGAACTTCAACTTCAGGTTCTCCAATGTTTTCAGATAATACCTCCTTGATTGAAAGATGCTCAGGTCTGTTTGGACTAGCTACTGCTATTACTTGCCTTATTGAATTAACGTCTTGTTTCGCTTCATAAATAATATCATCAAATTCTTGATCATATAGCACAACAACACTATCTGATTGTTCCAAAATATAATTTAATTCACGTGCCATGAGCCGAAAATTAAGCGGGACGACTACAGCACCAATTTTAGCCGCAGCAAAATAGCTAATTACAAAATAATCTGAATTTTTAAGTAATAAAGCGACTTTTTCACCCTTTTTCACTCCAAGGTTTAGAAGGCCGTGCGCAAGTTGATTTACAACTTGATTTAACTGATTGTACGTATACTCTTTGTCCTCAAATGTCACAGCCCATTTTTCTGGATGCCTTCTTGCATTGATCGCGAGACAACTCCCAATATTCAAATTGATCCCCCCTATATTATTTTACGTGACGAATATTGTGTACAATTTCTCTGAGAACAACTATAAACGAACTGTAAGTCCTATTAGTATTACAATCTTTCAATGTGAGTAGTTAGAAACAGCGCTATAAATTCATCCCATTCCACATATTGCATTAACTAGTAAAGTTCACAATAAGCTAGACGATCCTCTGATTGAGAATTCCTTACAAAATAGGACACCTTAAGTTTTTATAACTCCATCCTTCTGTACTCTTCATGAACAAATCCTCTTTCGTAATATTAGCAAGTTCTGTGCCAAATAGTTATAAAAATTGTAAAATCCATATACCTCATTACTATATATAGTTATTTAGTAATTATATTCCGAATACACATTAATACTCTTTGTAAATCTGAGAATAATGATCATTAAAGTGTATATTATTAATACAGTCGGTTTAATTGATTGTCTTCCATTAAGACAAATGAAGTCAATATTAAGGAAACACCATTTACATAAGTTGATATTTTTCAAGTTTTTTATATAGTAGAGAGCGACTTATACCTAGCATTTTTGCAGCTTTTGTTTTATTACCTTCTACTTTTTCCATCATTTCTTTAATAACTCTCATTTCTGCCTCATTCAATAATGCTTGTTTGTTCATGGAATTTTCTATGCCAATAGAATGTATCTTTACTTTATTTAGTAAGTAATCAGGTAAATCATGAGCTTCAATCTTCCCATGCTCTGCAAAAACCATACCTCTTTCTATTACATTGCGAAGTTCACGTATATTTCCAGGCCATTCGTATGACAACATAACCTTTTTGGCATAATCATCGATCCCCGTTATACTCGTGCCATTTATTTGATTTAGATCGTCTATAAAAGCATCACTTAAAATTAGTATATCTTCCTGTCGCTTCCTTAAGGGAGGTACTTCAAATGAAATGACGTTAAGTCGATAATATAAGTCTTCTCTAAATTCACCACTTTCTACCATGTTTTCTAAGGGTCGGTTTGTCGCTGCAATAATTCTAACATTTACTTGAATCCTGTCATTTCCTCCAACTCTATAAAACTCCTTTTCTTGTAATACCCTTAATAGTTTCGCTTGAAGCTGCAAGGACATATCACCGACTTCATCCAAAAACAGCGTACCCTCATTTGCATGATCGAATTTTCCGTATTTCCCCTTTTGTTTAGCACCAGTAAAAGCCCCAGCTTCATAACCAAAAAATTCAGATTCCAGTAAATGCTCAGGTATAGCAGCACAATTCACTGTAACAAAAGGACCATTACTAGTCATACTGACACTATGAATAGCATGAGCAAAAAGTTCCTTCCCTGTCCCACTTTCTCCTCGAACTAAAATAGTAGATTTCCCCTTAGCAGCCTTCCTTACACTTCTTATTAATTTTTCCATATTAGCACTTCTTGTAATGATGTGATCAAATGAATACCTAGATGTTTCAGTTACATGATTACTTATACTAATTGATTTAGTTTCTTGGTCGATTTTTCTAAATTGTTCTTGGACTTCATTTAGTTGACGAAAGCTGATTTTACCAATTGCTCCAATAATCTTGTTGTCTTGATAAACAGGAATACGATGAAGCATGTATTTAATACCCTTGATCTTCATAACCTTACTTACAGTAGCAACACCTGTCTTCATAACCTCTTGCAAATTGAAATGAGGAAAAATTTGATCAACATGTTGATTTTTTATCAAATGTGAGTCCAACTCAAATAAATCGCATAACATCGAATTAAAGAAAATAATTTTTGCTTCCTCATTTATCATTAAAATTCCGTCATAGGCATTATCTATCGCTGTTTCTACTAATCTTTTAAGTTTCTTTACAGTCTCTAATTCTTGAGCTATTTGTTCTATTTCTGTTACATTTTGAAATAAAGCGATGTATCCTTTTTTTCCATTAAGTAAGTTATATGTCGAAACTCTCACAATCGTGTGGTGATGATTGAATGTCATCCTTCTTGGTACGTCTCTTTCCAAGTCATTTAAATAATGTTTTGGCAAATAATTTGTGACATCTTCATGAAGTACATCTTGTTCATTAATTTCAAAAATGGAACAAAGCTGTTCATTTACATATGAAATATATCCGTTCTCATCAGTCATGCATGCACCTAACTGAGATGTTTCTAATATCTTTTCTAATTGATTCGTTAAATATTGTGACGATTGTAAAAATGTCACTACTAAATCTGTTTTCGTTACGAGACCGACTACTTTACTACACTCATCTATTACAACTGCAGTACCTACTTTGCTTTCAAGAGTAAGTGGATATAATTTTTCGTACGGTGTATTAGTCGGCAGCACATATACTTCTTTGCGAATATAATCTCCTATTTTGCTAGACAGATTAGTATGATTTATTAATTGTTTATATAGAATGCTCCTCGTAAAAACACCAACTAATTTCTGATTTTTATCACATACAGGAATCGTATTCCATTTGAGCCTTCTCATTATATCGATTGCTTCATAAATTGAACTATGCTCATAAAGGAACTCATCTACTTTTGTCATAATATCTGTTACGCTTAACATCCATTCACCTTCTTACTAAATTAATAGCAAAACCTGTTGTTACATTTTTCGATAAGTATTGGCAATTTTCCTCTAATCACATACTTCAATTGTATACATCTTGTGACTAGTAATTACAATTTTTCAATATAGTTAAATAAGTATATTTATCACTTTATTTAATAATTAAAGAATTTTAGCGAAAAAAGAAGATTTTTGCTAGATTTTCAGCTATTACCATTGATATTCATAGTTTATAGAAAATTCTAAATTATATAATATATTAATTATAAAACTAAAGGAGGTTCTTATATTGAAAAAAGCCTTGAAATCCTTATTTCTTACAATGATTGTTGTACTTCTAGTTATCCCCATTGTAAAAACTAGCAATATTGCTAGTGCTGCAAACGACAATTCAAATTGGATGGAGCAAGTTAGTATGGTAAACCCTGAGTTTGGGGAACGAACATTACGTGAGGTTATTTTACCAGGTACACATGATTCTGGGACAGCCACTATGGATGATGCGAATGATCCAAGAGATCCGGGTCCAGACTTTTGGGATCTAAAGAATTTGTTACAAAACGGAGCTGCACAAGCAGGAAAGTCTATCGTTGCTGACTGGTCACAAACACAAGGGCTGACTATTGAGCAACAATTAAATGAAGGGATTCGTTATTTTGATTTGCGTGTTGCACCAAATGTATGGCAACCGGTATTTGATGACTATCAAATACAAGAAACTAACTTACGAACTCTTCATGGCTTATACGGTGAACCTGTAGATGAAATACTAACTGCCTCTAAAAGGTTTATAGAAAATAATGAAAAAGAAATCATAATCTTAGACTTCCAGCACTTTTACGAAATGACCCAGAAAAGCTACGACTACTTAAATAGCCTACTCATAAATACGTTCGGAGAATTATTAATTCCTTCATCATATGGGGTTCATGTACCTTTAGAACAACTTTGGGATGAAAATAAGCGTGTCATTGTTTTATACGGCAGTGATCATCAGCGTTATACGAATACATTAGATATAAGGTCTCTATATGATGATGAATTCAACAATTGGTTGTGGGATCGAAAATCTAGTATGCAATCGGATTGGGCAAATACAACCGATGTAGAAGTCCTTAAAGAAAAGCTTAATGAAAGTATAGAGTCAGCAAGCCAAAACAAGCTTTTTGTACTTCAAGGAGTGTTAACGGCAGATGAAGATGTTATTGTTGATGCGGTTCTCGGTGGTTTTGATCCATTTTCTGCAACAGGAGTTAATTCGTTACATGATCTAGTAAGGCTAGCTAACAATGAAATTCCTACCTTAGTACAAAATGAATGGTCAAGTAAGCCATTAAACATCATCATGTTGGATTGGTTTCACGAAACAGACATCGTAGATATTATTAAAAGCATGAACGAAGGAAGCACTTTTGATGGACCTGATAAAGAAGAGCTAACACTCATTGCGACAATTTCTTCTGAAGGTGGACCACAATCCGGTCAGAAACATCGTTCTAGTAACAATTTCAGTACAGCAAATTTACCAGCTGGGACACAAAAATTGTATTGGGAAATCGTCGATACTTCTAATGCTGCTAAAATTAGCTTTAGTGTAAAAGAGGATGTTTCTATCTGGACTGACCCTATCATTTTTAACTCATTAAAAAATGGTTCTTATACTGAGGTAATCAAAAATGATTCTTTATATATTGCAGACCCATTAAGTACATCAGGACAGTCATTTACCGTTAATATATATGCTGTTAAATAAAACAATTCCCAAAGTTTTCAAGAGAAGAATAGATTTAAGGCTTAAAATATGCATTTCACCTAAGACAACTACACAAGCTGAACAATTTCGCTTGCATAAGATAAACTAATCCACTTGTAAATCCGGCCTCCCTACTTCAAACACCTCACCTGTGATAGTAGGGAGGTTACATACGTATTCATGAGTAAAGATTGAATGTGAAGCATATAGTTATTATTTAATGTTAAGCATAACTTCTTTATGTATACCGATAGTAACCTTAAAAATAGATTCTTACACCTCACTCCCTTTCATATAGTAATCTTAAAGTTGGGAATTCGAACATTAACATTTCGTTCTACTTTCCACAAAGGCTTTATTCGTTAGCTTTGTTGTTCCAACAAAATCACACCTACAAAAATTGTTGACTTCTGCTGATTGTTTAATTAGAGAAAATATCCTAGGGAACTCTTATTCTTTACGCCTTTTAATAAGGCTCTTTTTGTACACTTTGTTGCTTTCTTCTCTTACTTGTAAGTAACTGAGTAGTCTTTAGTTAAGAAAAAATGCCAAAACGTTAGTTATACTCATGGGTTAGCTCTTATTATGTAAAGCAACAATTAATGCATAAACAGCCTTAACAACAATATAAGCTTAGCTATTAATTGTTGATTTAATCGTAAGATGCGCTAATTTTTTATAATTAGGCTATTTTCGTAATCTCAGCTGCTGTTGAGTCGTTTTATATGTTAGTCATCATTGTACAGAAGAAAAGATGCCACGAATGCTAGGTATATACGCGCTTATACCATAGAACGATAAGTATCAGTCAATGCGAAAACAGCCTACAAATCAAAATAGAGAGGTTTTTGGACCTCCCTATATGAAATGACAAGTTTTTTATTTACACAATCGCACACACACCGACTAATACGATAATGAGTAGAATAAATAATACAACGATCAACGCAAACCCTGATCCAAAGGCTCCTCCTACTCCAGGGCCGTAACCGTACCCAGGGTAGCCAGCACCTGCTACACCACCATAACCACACATAATATCACCTCCCCATTCTTATCTATATATTTCTATGAAAGATTAGTGTATTTTGTTTGTACGAATGGACATGATGAAAACGTACAATTTTTTGGGTACATTATATAAAATATGGAATAATACGAAAAACTTCATCTATATTCATGCTGTTACACATATAAATATTTTTAAAAAGCGTAATCATTACTATTTGCAAATCGTAACGATTACGATATAATACATATGTAGTTTGAAAGAAAGGAAGAACTTATATATGTCTTTACTCAATCGTGTATACGTAATAGCAATAATGATTATGCTTGTATTAGTGGGGTGTAGTAACCAGAATAGCAATACAGTAACAACAAGCCCAACAAATGATGAAACCTTACAAATTTATACGACTCTTTATCCATTGGAGGATTTCACAAAGAAAATAGGCCAAGAACATGTTGAGGTAGTATCAGTCATTCCTGCTGGAGCAGACGCACATACATTTGAACCTACCCCTAAAAAAATGATCGAAATTGCCAATGCAAATCTATTTATTTATAGCAGTAATCAACTAGAAAATTATGTAGATAGCATGAAAGATGCGTTAGAAAAAGAGAATGTTAAATTTGTGGCAACCGCTGACAAATTGATGAATGAGGAGCAAAATCATTCCGAAGAAGAGGAAAACCATTCTGAAGAAGAGAAGCCGGAAGAAAATGAGCATGAAGATAGCGATCATGACCAACATGACGATGATCTTAATCCACATGTTTGGCTAGACCCGACATTCGCGATTGAACTGGCCGAGGAAATAAAGGATGCCTTAGCTGCCTTAAAACCTGAAGCAAAGGATGATTTCGAAAACAACTTTCTATTATTAAAAGAAAAGTTAACAAAACTCGACCATCAGTTACAGACAACAATAGAGCAAGCAGAACGTAGAGAAATACTTGTATCTCACGCTGCATATAGTTATTGGGAATCTAGGTATGGCATCAATCAAATAGCTGTTGCAGGAATCTCATCAACTAATGAGCCTTCACAAAAACAATTAGCTGAAATTATTGAAACTGCTAACGAACATCAAATAAAATATATTTTATTAGAACAAAATGTAAAACCAAAAGTGACAGATGTTATTAAAAATGAGCTTAATGCAACACCTCTGCAAATTCATAACTTGTCAGTCTTAACTGATAACGACATCACAAATGGTGAAGACTATTTTAGCCTGATGGAAAAAAATCTTGAAACTCTTAAAATAGCCTTGAACTAAATTAACAATAACAACCGTTTATCCCGTATCATAGTATTGTGGTACGGGTTAGTTGTGATATAATCATAGTTTATATAAAAGCTGTTTGAACAACCAACTATATCAAGATTATTCTCACTGCTTTGCCATTTTCGTACTGTGGCATAAACAACGCATTTTACGATAGCTTTCTAGTTTTCACTAAAATTTGAGTAACTGATGTGCATAATATGAATTTTATATTCTTTAGAGAAGTAAAATGCCTTAAACGTTAGTTATATTGTGGTTTTCTCTTATTACAAGGCCCTTTCGTGATCTATGTTCCTACAGTTCTAAAATAAAAGATGAATGTCGCTTTACTCAACAGTCATCATTTTATAGAAGAGAGATGTAGAAGCAACACGCAAACAGCCAACGATAAAGATCTTATAAAATCAAATTTAGTTGTTCTAATATGTCCTATGCTTTACAAAAAAATAACAACCGCTATGTTTATCGAAGTAAAGAAAGATACAATTTGTTCATAAATGTATGTTGGTTTTAATACTTACTTTTTCTATTTACATCTGTATAAATGTTCATCCCACTATTTGAGGAGACTACAAATGAAAGAAACTAACACAAAATCTGAAAAGCTAAAACAGTTTACTTCCATCTTAATTCCTATTCTAATTACTCAGCTTGGCATGTTTTCGATGAATTTTTTTGACACAATTATGTCTGGTCATGCGGGAAAAAATGACTTGGCTGGTGTTGCAATAGGTTCAAGCTTATGGGTACCAATATTTACAGGATTAGCAGGAATTCTTATGGCACTAACACCCATAGTTTCACAATATGTAGGTGCTGATGAGACAAGAAAAGTCTCTTTTTCTGTCATTCAAGCAGTATATTTATCATTAGTCATCGCCTTAGTAGTATTCATTATCGGATTATTCTTTTTAGAACCGATTATTAATGCTATGGATCTAGATAACCATGTAAGTAATATTGCTTTTGACTATTTAAAAGCATTGTCGTTCGGTTTACTTCCTTTATTTTTTTACAACGTTTTACGTTTCTTTATTGATGGTCTTGGTCAAACTCGAACAACAATGATCATTACCCTTATTTCACTCCCTATCAATGTTCTATTGAACTATTTACTGATTTTTGGGAAATTTGGTTTTCCAAAATTAGGCGGAGTAGGAGCTGGCTATGCCTCGGCTATTACGTATTGGTGTTTATTAATTATTACAATTTTTATTATTAAAAAAGTACAACCATTTGCTAAATTTCAACTCTTTTCTAAGTTTGAAAGATTGTCATTCACAGCTTGGAAAGAGCAAATAAAAATCGGTGTACCCATTGGATTTGCGATCTTTTTTGAGACGAGTATATTTGCTGCCGTCACTTTGCTAATGAGTCAATTTAATACAGACACCATTGCAGCTCATCAAGCTGCACTAAATTTTTCATCATTTTTATACATGCTACCGTTAAGTATTTCAATGGCATTAACTATCTCGGTAGGATTTGAAGTAGGCGCAAATCGATATAAAGACGCTGTACAATATAGCTACTTAGGAATTAGCATTGCAGTAATATTAGCTATTGGGTGTGCTGTAGGTTTATTTATATTTAGAGATACTGTTGCAGGCCTCTATTCAACTGATCCAACGGTCTTATCATTAACGAAGCAGTTTTTATTTTTTGCTATTTTTTTCCAATTATCAGATGCAATCGGGAGCCCTATTCAAGGAGCACTCAGGGGCTATAAAGATGTAAATGTAACCTTTATGTTGGCATTTGTGTCTTATTGGATTATCGGTCTTCCACTAGGATATATACTTGCTAACTATACATCATTTGATGCATTTGGTTATTGGATTGGCTTAATATCAGGATTAACGGTTGGAGCAATTTGTTTATTTACACGCTTAATATTTATTCAACGAAATAAGTTTGTCGCTCATAAAATGGAATTATTACAAGGAAAAAATTAATTATTTATATGTCCCCCTTCTCTAAGCATTAAGATGGGGGATTGTTTTCCAATACAATTTTAATGAATATACAGCCCCATAATATATACTCCGCTTTTATTTTCTGGATTTTGGTCAATTTGATTTGTATAACATTTTACGTTTTCAATCTTTTCTTTTTTATACCGTTTAGAAACTATTTCAACAAAATATACGAAAAACTATAAAGAACTTACATAAACGATTTACTTTTTGCTTTCTTCTCTCGTTCTAGTCCATAGTACTTGTTAACTATGTCGTACTACTCATTTATTGATAATTCTATTATCTTGCCTTTTTATAAAGTTAATAATGAGATAGAATACCTTTTGAGGATAATTATACTAATAGATTTTTCAGATCTAATTTCTGTATAGCTATTAAACCACCTTAAAAATAACGAATGGAAAAGGAGATGAGAAGATGACAGGTTTTCAAAAGATAGCTCAAATATTCCTAGCAATCGCACTGTTAACAGTTGGCTTCAATTCTAATCAAGTCCATGCTAGTATAGTGTTTTCTGATGTTCCGTCTAATCATTGGGCTAAGGAAGAAATAGAAGGTTTAGCTTCACAAGGAGTTATTAATGGTTATCCAGATGGTTCATTTCTTCCGAATGACTATATTACTAGAGCTCATGCCGCAGTGATAATAGGAAGAGCACTAAATATTGATTTAAGTAATCGCCCAAATCCACATTTTGTAGATGTAAGCACATCAAATTCTGCCTACCCATACATAGCTGCGCTAGTAGATGAAGAAGTTTTTGGTAGAAATGAAGAATTTAATCCGAACAACCCTTTGACTCGAGCTCAAATGGCAAAAATATTAGTAGAGGCTTTTAATATTGAAGGCGTTTCTAATAAAGTGTTCGATGATCTTCCTTATCATCATTGGGCAACCACTTATGTTACTAAACTAGTAGCTTCTAATATTACGACTGGCATATCTCCAACTGAATTTTCACCTAATGGGTATGTAACACGAGCGCAAATGGCAGTATTTGTAATACGAACACTAGATTCTCAAGAGAAAAATACTACCAAAGTTGAAAAATCATTTATTTATGATGTACTTGATTTAGTAAACGTAGAACGAGCAAAAGAAAACATACATCCACTTGAACTATCTACTGAAGTAACCGAAGTAGCTCAAATAAAAGCTGAAGATATGCGTGATCAGAACTATTTTTCACATACATCTCCCACATATGGAAGTCCATTCGATATGCTGAAGCAATTCGGTGTACAGTGGACTAGCGCAGCAGAAAATATCGCAGCTGGGCAATCAACTCCAGAAGAAGTTGTAACTGGATGGATGAACAGTGACGGTCATCGTAAAAACATTCTTTCATCTAACTATACTGAAATTGGTATTGGATTTACTGAAGGTGGTTCACATGGTTACTATTGGGTACAGATGTTTATTGGCAAGTAGGGATCTTTTCATCTTTAATAAATACAGTTGGAAGAAGATTGTGCTTATTAACTAACTAATGCAGTTGAACCGAAGACCTTTCTACAAGGCATACCACTTGGTTTTCTTGACTCATATGTGGTATGCCTTCTATATTTTATATTTGTTGCTTAAATATAGTACTAACTATTTACAAATTATATAGTTGTTATTTTAGAAGTAAGCTCCTTTACATTCCAGTGAAAGTTGATAAAATATATTCGTTAATAGTGGTATTTCATTGAATACCAATTACTTCATTACAAACCAATCTGTGTTGTACGACAATACCGAGTAAATTCACAATTTAAAAAAGGACTAAAACTAGTCCTCAATTATAAGCTTATTTATTAGAATATTTTAAATCATCTATATCTATACACGATAGTGGTCTCCACGCCAATGCTTTACTGCTTTTTTTATATCTTTAGGTTGTAGATTTTCTTTAATAGTACGTTCACATAAAGCTGGGAACTCATCATCACTCGCAAAACGCAAAGCAATAATTTGTTTGATCGTTAACCTTGAATTTAGCATTGTATTCGTAAGAGTATAATGACGAAAATTCTCTTCTGAACGTATGATTCGATCTTGCAACTTCGTTGAATATAGTCTTACTAAAGAAAATGTTATAAATAAGCCTAATGTAATAGCTAACCACAATAAAGCTGTTAAAACCCCTTCACCGCTATAAATCGCCATAATTAAATTGACAAGTGTTGCAATAAATACTACTGTTACAAGTGGCGCTCCTATGTAATGATAAATTGGATGCATACGAACATGGTTCTTAAAGTTTTGACTTTTCATTTTCCCCACCTCTTTTTTTATTTTAGAAAGTACTACTAAAACATTAAATATCACTTAATTTTACCAATTTTCGGATAATTTAGTCAAGTTTACTTAACAGTTTATCTAATTACTACTTCTATATAATTTTAGGGATTTTCTGCGTAAACTTTGTAGCTATTATTACTTAAAAATAGACAGTACGATGAGTTTTGAAAATTTAAATTGTATATGTAGAAAAGCTGCCTCGAACGCTAGATTAATACGTGTTATATTTTATCAACCAATGATTAAATGCATCATTAACCTCTTTTCTTTATTAAACCATACTCATAGTTCCTTTATTATCAACTGTAATGGCTACTCATTTTTTCTTCTTGATTTACCTGTTGCCACCATTACAATAAGCTTTTATTCATTTTGTATTGAAATGTTAATTAATCTATCAATTATCATACTTTTTTACCATACAGTAGAATTGTTGGCTAAATAAGATTCAGCTCTTTCTCAATAAGCTCTTTACATCCATAAAAAAATTGCATCACTACATGATTACCCTGTACATACAAAATATGTTCATTTAATTGTTTTTGCACATTCCATCTTTCTCACAGATTCATAAATTTTCATAGTTAACATAACAACTTCATTCTGTTTTTTTTTCAATCGTTACATTTAACTCTATTCCCTCTGTACAACAAAGTAGTTCATTTTGACCTATAAGTAACGATTAATAATAAAATCTCTTCCTCATTTCTTCATTTATAATTTTCCATTTATAAGTAGATAGACTCAAAATTGGTAGGTCAAAAGTATCCTTCAACCTAAGGAACAAAGAAAAATAAGTGAATCATCCTATAGGAAAGATTATGATACAAATGTAAAATAAGGGAGGTGTATTTTCGACAAATGAGGTGATATTTTGCAAGATCAAACAAACGCTAGTGCAGAAAATAATTTTATAACACGTAAAATGACGATTTATGCAATTCTTTTTATTATCTTCATAACAATAGTGACAGGAAATTATTTATTTAGAGCTAATAATCCAACAGAAGCAAGTGCTGAAGCACAACTTGAAAGCAAGAAGTTAGAGCAAGAAATAGCAGCTGATAAAAATAATGACGAGATAGAAGGTTTAAATTCACATACTAATGAGACCGTACAAGAAAATCAAGACTTGTCTACCGAAAATACTACCAGCACAGAGTCAAGTAGTATCAGTGAAGCTTCTGTAGTAGAAGTACAAGAAATTGTAGAGGTTGTAGAGGTTACAGAGCCTGTTGCTGAATCTGCATCTACAAATACAGAAGAGGTACAATCTACTAAAATAGAGAGTAAACAGTCTTCAGAAACCCTTTTAAGTTCTACGGAGGCATCAATTAATAGCCGTAAACAGATCTCCATCCAATATGAGATTTCAAAGGGAG
This sequence comes from Cytobacillus sp. IB215665, assembly GCF_033963835.1. Classification (NCBI taxonomy): domain Bacteria; kingdom Bacillati; phylum Bacillota; class Bacilli; order Caryophanales; family Bacillaceae; genus Cytobacillus; species Cytobacillus sp. IB215665. The sequence goes on along the minus strand of NZ_JAXBME010000013.1, from coordinate 63,611 downwards.
TAACACTTTTTCAAATTTCTAAATTATTTTACAATGAAAATAGCACTGAATTTATACAATCATATAATAATATTACGCATCCTGAATTAGATGTCAGAGAAGGAATGCAAATCGTTGTTCCAAATCCGGACAAATTAGCTGTTTATACTGTACAAGAAGGTGACACATTATATGAGGTAGCGAGAAAATTCTATAGTAAATCTAATCTATTAAACTACATAATGGAATATAATACTATACTTAACCCTGAGACCGATGTAAAAGCCGGTATTAATATTGAAATACCTACTAGTAGCGGGATCGTAGTACATACCGTTCAACAAGCAGAAACGCTATATAGTATTATGAATACATATTATCAACTAGCGTATTATGTTCAAGAAATAAGTGAAATAAATGGTAATATCGAATCAATAAAAAGTGGTGAAACATTAATCATACCTAATATTTTTAAACAACATCAAACAGCTATAATTGAAAATAGCCCGACTGTAAATGCTAACTATTTAATAGAAATCAATAGATCTAATAATATTCTTATTGCATATAAAAATGGTGATGAATTTTTCAAAACAACAGTTTCAACGGGAGAAAATCTATCAACTCCTTCGGGTATGTTTGAAATCATTACTAAATTTGTTGAACCGTCATACACCGCTAAAAATATTCCAGGTGGAGATCCGTCAAATCCTTTAGGCAGTAGGTGGTTAGGTCTAAGTGTACCAGGCACAACAGGCAGAACATATGGTATACATGGGACGATAAACCCTGGATCTATTGGAGAATATGTAACACAAGGTTGCGTTCGAATGGAAAATGAAAAAATTGAATGGTTATTTGATCGAATTCCAATTGGCACTAAAGTAAAGATAGTATAACCTTGCTTAGTTTAACAATAAATATACAAAATAATATAATACTTAATTACGACAGATAAGAGCCTAGTAGAATTGCTAAGCTCTTTAATTACTAAAATATATATTATAAGCCATTACCTTTTCTTAGTTGAACTGTTCTAAGGTAAGTCATTACTTCTACTAAACCTATTTTCTAATATTCCGAACAAACTCCCTTCCAAACAGCTTACATTTTTCTATTTCTTCGCCTTGAGGACTGTCCTCAATCTTTAAGCTCTCTTGGACGAGCATTCCACCTTGTTGTAATATAGCTGACTCAAAAATATCAACAGCTCCGCAGTATATTTTATAAGACCTATCTCCTGAACCAAACACTGCAAAATCCTTCCCAGACAAATCTACCTCAGTTAACTCATCATAAAAATCTAAAAATTCATCTGGAAGCTCCCCATCCCCCCAAGTATATGATCCAAATATGATTGAATTATATTTATCTATTATATTTATATCTACATCAAAGACATCTTTCTTTTCAACTGTTACACCTTCGCCCTGTATCCCTTCTTCTATTAAATCAGCTATCGATTCAGTATTACCAGACATACTCGCGTAAATGATAAGCACTGTTGACATTGTTAATCCTCCCTCAGGTAAAGAGCAGAAATATTTAATTGATAATAGTTATCATTAATATATGATTAGTATATATGATATTGATAATCATTGTCAACTGTATACCTATCTCTGCTCATTGATTAACTCCTACTTCCAATCTTACTATGATATTAACTGTGAAAGGATCCTTTAATAATTAGTAGATACGTATAAAATAAAGTAAAAATTGAAAATCATTTTACATTTATACGACTTCTTCCTTCATTACGGGGCTAGCTGCAGAAGTTCTTCTCAAAATAGTAAGAAGCACAAAGTTAATGACTCCTACACTAGAAAAAATAATCCAAGGCAACATACTATTAGGAAAGGTTTTCAACAAAAAAGTACCTGTAAAATTTCCTAAAGTTGCTCCAATAGCAAAGGATATTTCAAAAAAACCAAAATATGAACCCTGAAACTGCCCGTAGGTAAATTCTGAAATTGCAATGTCGGATGAAGGTAATACAAACGTTTCACCTATCGTAAATACGACTATACATATTAATAACCAATATGGCGATGAAATGAAACTGATCATTAACAAAGAAAATGACATGGTGAGTACACCTATTGTAAGTAGACTGTAGATGTGCATTCTAAGAAATAATTGTTTGATCATAATCATTACTATCAGTCCTGTTATAGCATTTATTGTGATGACTAAACTAACATACCTCTCACTACTAGTTAAGTTATACATATGTAGCGGGATGGATACTGTTAGCTGCGAAAACATGAACCAAAAGAATATCATTGCAGCACAATAGAGGATATATTTTTTATTTTTGGCGATATGCTTTACGCTTACAAGGATAGAAGGGCGTAAACTCATTGTATAATCGCTACGCTTTATTAACATGAGTTGTACTACGAATAATATGTAAAATAGAATGCCACTAATGACAAATGGATAGCTAGGATTAACAAATAGTAACACCCCTCCCATAAGAGGTCCAATAATTGCTCCGGCATTTAGTGAAAGGTTTAAATTAGTAAACACTCTCTTTTTTAGATCCTCTTGCTTTATTGATGAGAAAAATGCTCTTGATGAAGGTTCATAACATGCAGATCCTACCCCAATAAGAGCAGCTCCACAAGAGACGAAGTAAAAGGACTCTGACATTGCTAAAATAATGAAGCCTGTTCCCCTTATTAACAATCCTAATCCCATTAAATTTTTATAACCGTATTTATCTCCGAGTCCTCCAGTTAAAAGAGGTAACCCACTGGAGGTTAAAACGATTAAAGATAATACTGTTCCAGTCTCTACTACTGAGTAATAAAGTGTATTTGACAAATAAACTGCAAAAAAAGATATTACGGCAAAACCTGCAAGATTCATCCAAAATGCTGAAAATAAGATAACTTTCGTTGTTTGATTCATAGTAACCCCCTTTAGTTGTAACCATCTTTTTATTTAGATGGTTACATTTATGTTATGTTATAATGAATCATAATGCAACCTGTAAAATTGATTGGTGGTTACAATTATGGATAAGAACAAAGAAATTAACGAAGTATTATCTTTTTTGAACACTTGGGAAATTCCTAACAAAGACAGAATACCTAAAGATCATTTTGGAACTATATCTGATGTCTCGAATTATATTCATGAACATCTAACAATCGAAAATTCCAATGATTTTTTAGATGAAGTTATCTCATTTCGGTCAGACATACGGACGACGATTGAAAAAAATGATGGAGAGCTCATCAATGAATGGATTAAAAGAAGGCAAATTGCGTACGAGGTTCAAATACAAAACAACAAACCAGTCTATAACCTGATTTACAAATATAAAAGAAAAAGTCTAATCGACTATATACTGATAGACATTTTGACTTTAATCAACACAGGAACCTTTCATCGACTAAAAATTTGTCCAGATTGTAAGTGGGCCTTTTATGATCAATCAAAAAGTGGTACTAAAAAGTGGTGTAATATGAACGCAAATAGTCCCACTGGAAGAGCATGTGGGACGATATCTAAGGTAAAACGGTATAGAGAGAAGAACAGAAATAAATAGAAATCTATACATTATACGTATTTTTAGCCACGTTAAAATGTTCTACACGGCTTTTTAGCCATGTAGAACATTTTAAGTGTCTCATCTCTCAATAAAACTAAAATTCACAAACGAACCCTCTATTAACTCTACATCATTTGGTACTTTTAAATAAATAACTTGATATACTCTCCCATCATATTGATTAAAAAGTGACTCTTCTGTAAATTGCCGAACTGGAAACGGAGCTTTTACTAGTTTAATATTTATATCCTGTGAAGGAGAGTTAATAATTAGTCTATTATCATTTAATATAAAACCAACAGGAGCTACCTTACTAGAAAAATTGATACCATCTACAAACAATCCACTACTTAAGTTAAATGCTTCAATCCTGTTATCACTACTCAATTTTCTTTCTACAATCACGTGTGGACTATACTCTTCTGAAAAGTTAACTTCCAATGTTTGATGTCTATAATCATCAAAGCTTTTTGCTATTATAATATAGTCTGGATCAAGCTTATCTATCTCTATACTGCTCAATAATGAAAAGAAGTCATGATCTGTTTCACCTTGTTTTACTTCCTGCTGTTTTAATGAATCATCGGAGACGAAAGCTATAAATACAGAACTTAATAAAAGTAATCCTGTGTATATAAAAAGTAGCCAATGAGTTATTTTTAAAGAGCTAATCTTTTTCCCGGCTTTAATCATTAAAGAGAACAGCCCTACTAATATGATAAATAAAATAATTTGAAATGTAGCTAGCTCGAAGGAAATCATTTCCTTACCTCCATTCGATTCAGGATGCTAATGGCAGCCATAAAAAACAAGCTAGAAGTTATCAAAACTTTTACAATAAATAATACAAATATTGGTTCCGTCACATAAAATTCAAAAATTTTGATGACAGATAAATAATTATCCCTTATTGTCCCTTCAAGTAAGGTAGCTTCAAGAAAAATGAAACCTAACAACGACACTGGAATAACAATGATAAATAACTTACTTACTTGAATCAGTGTTCCAATAAAGTAACCTATTGCACTAACAATTAGCCCATACAAAAAGATTGCGCTTATACCGATAACAAGTTCTTGGATTCCAGTATTAAGAATATAGAGCTGCTGATCAGTAAATAAAAATCCTAGAAATTGTATTACATTCCCAGATAAAATGGCTGTAATGCTCCCTACAATGGTAGCCGTAATTAAAAAGAGAATATTCGAGAGACTGCTGCTAAGTCGATTGGTTATAAACGTAAAATCATGGTTTCTTTGTGGTCTAGTCGTTATCGTAATTGCTGTAGAAAAAGCCCAAATTAATGTAAAGACAATGACGATATCAGCTGCATAGTACTGGATATTAATGTGAACATTATTTCCACCCATCGAAGATGTTCCAATTCCACCAAGTGAAAAGAGTATACCTAAAACCTGGATTCCTATGAGTGAACTAAAAGAATCTATGTTTGCCTTGAGCTTGTAAAAATATTGGTTTTTAACAGTATTTGCTAATGTCACTGTCGTCAAAGACATCTTCAATACCTCCCTTCGTTTCACTAGTCAAATAAACACATAGATCACTGACTTTCACTTGAGAGATTTCGATACCTCGATGACGAGCTTGAAGGGTTGAAGTGTCAGAAACATCATTTTTTACAACCACATAATCGGTATTCTTACCTAATCGATTTTTGAAAATAACTTCTTTTCCATTAGTCATTTTTGCTATTTCATCGGTCGGTCCTTTTATGCCAACTGCCCACTCCTTTAGTTCATCCATCGTCATATGCAATTGTTTTTCTCCATTTTTAATAAGTAAAACATCTTCCAATATATCTTCTATTTCACCCAAATGGTGACTGGATAGAATAATAGTACGGGGAAAAGCAATATAATCCTTAACCAATACCTTATAAAAATCTTTTCTCACTGCTTCATCCATTCCCGTAGTTGGTTCATCAAATATTGTTAACGGACAACGCGACGCTAAACCGATAATCATGTTAAACGTACTTTTCTTTCCTTTTGAAAGTCTAGTGTGATAATACTTAGGATCAAAAGAAAAATAGTTAAATAGGTTACTTGCTAATTGCTTATTCCAATTAGGATAGAAGCGTTCAGCAACTTCTAACAGTTCACCTAGTGATACCGCTTGAGGAAAACTCATTAAATCATCCACAAAGATGGAATTTGCTGAGACGTGCAAATTATTAAAAGGCTTGTTGGAATAAACTTTGATTTCACCTGATGTTTCTTTTAGGAACCCTGCTATTATTTTTAACAAAGTCGTTTTTCCAGCGCCATTTCGTCCAATTAATCCTGTAATTTTATTTTCCTCTATGGAAAAAGATAGGTTGTTTAAGACATTTTTTCTTACATATCTTTTCGTTAAGTCAGAACATTCAATTACACTCATTCTCTCTCCTCCTTAACCATTTCTTCTCTTATCATTTCAATTAATTCGTTATCTTCTATTTGCAAATGATTAGCTACTAAAACCAACTCCTGTATTAACCCCTTCAATGTTTGATTTCTTCTTTTAGCGATAATCATGTCTTTTGCTCCACCAGAGACAAACATTCCAAGTCCGCGTTTTTTGTATAGAATATTTTCGTCCACTAGAAGACTAAGCCCTTTCGCTGCAGTTGCTGGATTAATCGTATACATATCAGCTAATTGATATTGTGAATACACCTTGTCATCACTTTGGAAATGGCCATTTAAGATCTCTGATTCAATCCACTCAGCAATTTGCACATATATTGGCTTAGTGCTTTCTGTATTTAGAATTGTCTCCGCCTCCTCTCTAACATAGTGCATTACTGTTGTAATGTAGTATATAGTAAACTTACATTTTTTACAATAGGCACGTATGTATCACATTTATTTTTTTGCCTAAATTATAAGTAAACAACGCGAAAACAGCTTTAGCTACATATTCTATAAAGCATAAGCCGTTTTTTAAGAAGGTTTTTAGAAATCTAGATAAAACACGCTTGGATATTTCCAAGCGTGTTTTATGTAAATTAGCTGATAAATACTGTGATATGTTTATTATTTTATTTAAGAGAAAAAATTTGTGATTATGCTGTTATTTCTCTCCAATGATTTTCACTTAAGTAATTTAATTTTAAAGATGTCTTGCAAACGAATTTAATTTTATATTCTGAGTTGCTACTATGTATAGTATTAGAATCAATACCTATCATCTTGAGGTCATTAAATGAATGTGAATTAATACGCTGTTATAATAACTGAGCTCACATCAAACCTTTTTGAACAGTCGAAAGCTTAACTATAGTAATAAGAACAATAATTCAAAAGTAAATGATACCTTTGATGATTTCTTTAACTCTTTAGGTGTAATGATTTGTTTCTACATTTCAACTACCCCTACTTTAAAATATGGTATTTGAAAGAATATCCATTGAGGTTATAAAAAATATCTTGTTTAAACAATATTCTTCTAAGCAAAAGAAGAACGCTTTTCAGTATCATTTCTGAAAAGCGCCACTTAGTATTATTATAAGATCAGTCAGTAACTTTTCTGGTTGATCTTATTTAATGAGTATTATTCTAAATGTAGTCTAGGTAGCATTCTTACGCCAAATTGTGGAAGATCAGCATAACAAAACTGTATAATTCAACCTCTAGTTGCCCACATCAGCTAATGAGCATATAACATTAATTAACTCTCAAAATGACCTATTAATATTCACAAAATATCCAATATTTAAACTAATGATGCGTTAATTCAATATTATAATTTAAGAAAGGAGGCATTATTATGGAAAACCTACGCGAATTACTTGATTCTTTATGTACACCACCTCACCTTGAATCCAGCAAACATGAACGTGAAATTGAATTTACTTTGATTGACTCAACCGATTTATATACTTCTGAATTCCTTCAAAAATATTCTAGATTCAAAAATCATAGTGAGTTCTTTGAAAGTTACTCTGCTACATTTCCAGACACCTACATTCCGTTATCAGAACAAAATAAATTTATGGAGGAAAACACATCCTTTAAAACTTGGGATGATATGTACGACTTGGCGCTAGAACAATGGGAACATAGGAATTCTTAGGTGGCTATCTGTCACCTTATTTATTTTTTGTTCATCAATTTGTATTTTCTTCAACACCTCTTGTCAATCGTTCATTTATTCTGCGAGTTAACCGATACTTTAACCCCGCTTTCCAAAAACGTTGCGTACCTTCTTTAGATGCTCCATTCGTTTTTTGAGCATATGTGTATTCAACAAACATATCATCTAGTTCTACTACTTCATAAATCTTTACGTTTTTTCCTTTAAGAACTTCACCTATTTCTTTCCGTTTCTTTCTGACACTTGATATAACTTGTTTTAAAAACTTGATATGTTCTTCATCTTTCTTCTGTGTCTCTGCATACATATGCTTTTTCTCAAGAATGTGGATTTCTAGATCAAGATAGATTTTCTCAACAATTGTGTCTAACAATTCCTCTGGTATACTTGCTCTCATATTCTACACCACCAAACGAATGTTCTTATGGTATTGTATCAACTATGTGACCTTTTGGCAATTTGTCCTACTACAATAAGTTCATGATTTTTTGTTGTACAAATTATAGGCGATATAGCACCTACTACAAATCCAGCCATATCTTTTAATTCTTCTCTTGATAAACCTCAACGAGTATGTCCATATGTTAGGCGGGCTCCCGTTCCATTTTAAAAAGCCTATCCTTTGGATAGACTTCAAAAATTTTACTTTATTAACCGCTTGTTGGTATTGTATCATCCCGGATATTGGTGACATGTGTATGCACACCAACCTTAAATATTTGTAACCACTTGAGAAGATTGCAACTTATCACTAATTACACATTATCATTAATGTCAGTATAGGATAAATCCCTTTCTCACTCAATTTTATATTTATTTTCATTTATCTCTACTACAGTTTAAACTTGTATCATGTCATTTTTTATTTCTGACTAAATCAACAAAAACGCCTTTTCAGACGTTTTTGTCTTCATTCCTCTATCGGATCGATGCCCTTGATAGTGACATCTTGTTTTTCAAAAAGGAAAGCTTCGTCAGAGAGAGATGGTAGTTCGTTTAAAAGACTGTCTTTCACTTCTCCTTCTATCCTTTTTAGTTCCTCAGACTCTTCTTCCGCTTTATAAACAAGCAAGTCTTCTTTTCCAACATCAAAGTTATAACTAGACTGATCGATATTATAAGGGATTCCTATTAAATACAATTGATCTTCGATTTTTATTTTCTTCAATAAGAGCGTATACCCGTTATCTGTTGAGAAAAGACGTTCTTGTTCTGATTCGTTCAGGTTCGAGAAAGATCCTTCACCATAAATGATAAAGATAAAATCATCGGAATTCGTCCTGATTTCATAATGCCATAGCCGGCTCGAGAAAGGATTTCCGCTTCCCGCTTCAATGTACACCTTATCACCAGGGTATTGTTCAGACAATTGCTTTGTCATTTGAGTTTTCGACATCCCCCTTACCCCTCCATAGGAAGCCAGCAGAACAACTCCGACTATAATGAGTTTTGGGGCCCATTTTTGCCTTCCCGTTTTATGAAGAACCAGAATGAGTGCAAATAAAACGCTAAAGGAAAGAACAAGGAACCCATCGCTCCCGTTCAATACGTTTAAGCCAATATCTCGATCATATGTTATTGGGAAGAATAAAGGCAATCCATTATCTAGAAAATCCATAAATAAATGCCCAAATACGATAGAAAAAAACATCGACATCCAGCGAATCTTCAAAGTCAGTTCAGGAAAAATAGGACGGATCAGAACCGCTATCCCTAAACTAAAAGCTGGAGCCACAAATATCGAATGACCCATCATATACAAACGTACTCCTAAAAACTCCAAAACAGGAAAATCGGTGATACTTGAAAGAACCCCTCCTGCAAATTCAAAGATCAAAGTCAAATCAGGGGCAATCCCCGCAATGACTCCTAAAAACATAAAAAGAAACAATTTCTTTTCCGGAAGATAACGACGACCGATCAAATACGCAACAAAGGCCCCGACGGCGCCGTGATATCCCACTTCACTAATTAATGTTAAAAGCATGATTAAGACTCCTTTTTCGTAGATTATGAAGAACGAGTTTCACCAACCAATTCGTTTTCGCCGGAAAATCCTTTGATGATAACAGGTTCGTCTACTTTCTCGGTTGAATAAAAGAAGATATAATCTTCATAAGGATAGAACTTGATCTCTCCATTGGAATCATTTATGGATATTTTTTCATTAGAGTCATTGACCGAAATTTGTTCAATTTGTTCGCTTGTGATTACACCCAATATCCCTAATGACTCGCTCGGAAACAAGATAATGTCTTCATCTTGATCAGATACTTCGAATACCTCTTTCTTTTCCCCGTTTACGACTTCCATTTCGGTGCTTCCATCATTTCTCGTTACCAAGTTGATTCCGATGTCTTCATCCAAAGCAATGGATTCTACCCAGTTGATGGAAGAATCACTTAGATTTTCTTTCATATACCGAACCAAATCAATGGACGTATAGACCAAAATAATAATGAATATGAGTAACGACCCCACGATGGAGAATCGCATCAAGGGGGTCATTTTTGTTGGGTTAGTCTCTGTCACACACATTTCCTCCTAACAGATTGATTCGTTTTCTATGTTTTGTAGAACGTTTAATGTTCTCTTACTTTTCTAGCATAACATTCAAATCTTACGTTTTTCTTTGTAACATAATGAAGAATTTCTTAAGATTTCTTCATGTTTATAGATGAGCTCTTTTTAAACATAATCATGCAGGTTGTTTTTAAAAAAAATGGAATGATAGAAGAAAATTTTATAAGAAATGTTTTTAGGAGGGTAAAAATGATGAAATATCTAGACGAAAACAAAGAGGCGCTTGTTTCCCAATTAGAAGCTTTATTTTTTTCCTATAAAATCTATCTGGTTGGTGAAGGATATATTGATTGTATTGTGATGAAAAAGAACCTAACGGAATTCGCTCAAGAAATCTCTTCATTCATATACTTTCAAATTTATACTTTAGTTCTTGGCATAGTTGCTATTTGCCCTGAGTATAAGCAGCCTCAACAGAAGGGATTATTGCCGACTGTCTTATCTATGCTAAAGAACTAAGATCTTATTCTATTATTTGGAGTATTAGCAATAAAGAACAGAAGAGTGATATGTACACTTTGATAAGACTGATAAAACAAAAGAAAATACTCCTAACATTACTTTTTAGCACTACTATAAAAATCAATTTTTCCGATTAATAAGAAGTGAGGTCAAGGGGAAACCTTTGGTAGATACGAACATAGAAGCTACCTCTAAAGTGAACGAAATAAGGTTTAAAGCTTTTTTAGATCAAATTAGGTTAAAAGTTATCTATGAGTTAATGCAATTTAAGGAACTTTGTGAGTGATACTTTTCTAAAAAACTAGGATACCTACCCCAATACTTTATCTCCCTTACCCGTAACAAACACTGACTTACTTGAAAAATTTATATCATCCCTATTTAATTTAACTACTAGCCTTAAGAATACATAAATTAGAATAGCGCATTTTCCATCGATGTTATGACATGATTCACGTAAGAGTTCTATCTCTTGCTCAGATAGGAAATTAGGGATTCTTTTACCTACCTTCGGTTCTTTTATTTTTAAGCTGGATTATATATACAATACACTTCAAAAGCTCGATTAAATCTTATACATGGATATTCAAAATAAGCTGATGTTAAAAAATCAGCTTATGGAGATGGGAATCTTGCGGCGGCAAAGATAGTTCCTGCACTATTCGCTAAAACAGTACCAGATTGATTTGCAACAAATGTTACATTTACGATGTCACCAGCGTTTAATTGAACTAATGTGTAGTTTTGCTGCAATTAATAAACCAGCTGCTTGTATAACATCTCTGTCATTTTGATATACTGGTACATTATTTACTCGAATTGCACAAAATGTTTGGTAATTAAGATTCGAACTAGCTTGAAAAAAAACACCAGCATAAATAGAATATACACCGGACTGAGAAGGGATAAACTGTGAATTGGCTGTATTGTACTCATTGTTTAAATCAAATATTTCGTTCGGAAAAATTACAGGAAGTACTGTTCCACTTTGATATGGTTGAGAATCTGCTGCATTTTCTGCTCTAAATGCAGATTAAGGATCCGATAGTCCAGGTGTACCTATAGGTCCCATTGGTCCTTGTGGTCCTTGTATTCCCTGTACCCCCATTGGTCCTTGTTTCCCCGGGGGTCCTTGTGGTCCTTGAGGTAGTGGAATAACTCTACATTTACAATCTTTATCTTTCAATAGTTATTCACCTTCTATAATTATTTTTACTATATATGTATGGATATTATTTATAGGAGGTTGGACTAACATATATAACGTGACTAAAGTGTGCGAAAGTCTATGTTAATTAAGTCTACGGGAGCAAAGCTACGTTATACCAAAAGTAGACTTCTGATTATATAAGATATGAAAAAGTTCCAATTTTTCGTTTCTGAAAAACTAGAACTAATAGACTCATGAATTGCCCAAATTAATAAGTGACGCTTATCTGTATTTCGGATTTGCGCTTTATTGTTGAATAAGTGAACAAAAGTATTGTACGTTTTTAGTTATTTAACATTTAAAATACCTTTTAAATATGCTAAATTCTCATGAAGAAAAGCTTGATGTTTTTCAATACCTCTCCTATTACACCAACCAATTGAATTAAAAGCGTCGATAAAGTGATAAAACGGGAACACTTCTTGTAAATCAACAAGTGCTCGAATAGATTCATATCCTTGCTGATACGCTTGCAATGTCCCAGGATATTTGAGAAAAATATCCCTGTTAATTTTTGTAAAATCCATATCAGTTGATCCGATTCGGACACTTTCAAAATCAATAATGCCGACCACTTTATTTTCACGAACTAAAATATTACCTGGTCTAAAATCCAAATGTATAAAACAAGGTCCGTCAGAAGGTGGGAGTAATTTGATTTGCTTATCAAAATACTGCAAAGACAGTTCGTATAAACTCGGATCAACTACTTCTTTAACATCTATTGCAAAGGAATTAAATTGTCGCTTAATAAACTCAGGCCAAAGATCATACTCATTTGAAACAGAACTATTGAAATCATGCTCATATGGATCAATTGCATGCAGCTTAGCATGATGCACTCCAATATCAAACGCTAATACTGAATCAACCTTCTCTGTAATTGGCACACCGTTAATTGCTGACAACAATAATGCACCAGTGATTTCTTCATTACCTTCCCAATAATCTAACACTTGTGGAACAGGTAAATCATTTTCTATTCGCTTAAGTACACTAAACTCTCTTTCAAGTTTTTGTTTGGAATAAGGAATTTTAATAAATACTGTTCGATTATCCATTAGTAGAATTTTATATACAGTCGAACTAAACGACTGGGGAACATTCTCGACTGCTAACACATTCAATTTAAATTTATCTATTGTTTCTTGTAGCTTATTCATTCTTTCCTCTCCGCTTCTGTTCTGTTTATCTTCTAAAATACGAACAATAAAAACATAAATAAGCATCCATTATCTTCGGAAGCATTATCCTTTTATATGTCCAATTTCATAAATAAAAACGTGCTTCTTTTATTAATTAGTACCTTGCAATAAAAGACTAGAATTCGAGATAACTTTTGCTATTCTCTTCTACACCTATTACATTTCCAACAATACTTCCTAATTTTAGCATATAATTAATATTTATTACTCAATACCTGGCCGTTTCCATAAAGAAAGACGCTTCTCTTATTACCGAAAAGCGCCATTTTGTTGAATAAGGAGGATTTTTAACATCTAATAAAGCAGAATCAAGGTTGATGTAATTACCAATTGATCCTCTGCTATATTTAAGGTAAATGGTAGCCTATAAGGCTCTCTACCTTCCGAGATTCGCACTAATATGACCATCAGTTACTTATCTATATAACACTTCTTATCTTGTGTTTACTACAATAAAGAAAGACCCCCTCCCCTCGTAAAAAGCGTCATAGTGCGGAAGATCATTTAAGTTCCTATTAGCTGGTATTGTTGAATGTTATAAGATATTTAATTCATTAAGTAATAGGTACACACGAACACCCCTTCAACATTAATTAGGATTTTATTACCATTTTAATGTTATTTTTTTGGATTAATGTTATAATTTCGTTAAATATTAGGGGAGGTGAAATAACGATTACAAAAGAAAGAATCTTCAAATATAGTTTCCTCATTTATACATTCATACTTACTTTCAATGGATATGCTAGTTTAAATGGTAGTTTTTAAATGGAGGGGATTCTGCTAGTGTCTTATCTAATATTATTTCAGGTGAAATTATGTTATTTGCAGGACTAACTTCTTTATGCTTTAGTATCTAAAGTTTATTTGTTAATCTTAAAATTGCACCGTTTGAACGATGTTACAAGTATATACATAATGCGAAGAATTTTACATACAAAGAAAACATAAAGAGGAGGAAAACCTTCTGAAAAACAAACACCTACATATAAAACAACTGAGTTCATTTGTTTTTCAAGCGGTTAAATCAGATGAAAATAAAACGTACAACATTTTTAAAAAGTCTACTATTTGGATTTACTTTAATGTTTATATTTATTCTTAGCACTGGCTGCTCGGGAAACAATACTTCGTCAAACAATATTCCACCCATTCAAGAGCAGTTTCCATATAGCTCTGATGACCCTATTACTGAAGCGATTTTATTTGAAGAAGGTCTGATTACTACTGAAGAATTAAATGAATGGTCGTTTAATTTTTCATGGGATGGAACAGAATTATATATCCAAAAAGGTACTATTGGAGACTCCCAAATTTATGTTTCTTATTTCAAGGATAATAAATGGACCACACCCGTTTTATCTATGTTTTCTAATGAAGACAAGTCCTCTTTTGAAGATGGACCTTTTATCTCTCCTGATGGCAAGAAATTCTTTTTTGCTTCTAACCGATCTGGAGGACTCTCACCTAATAAATATGACCTATGGACAGCAGACAAAACAGAAGATGGTTGGGGCGAACCTTATCATTTAGGTGATATCATCAATTCTGAATCTGAAGAATGGCTGCCTTCCGTTGCAATGAATGGAAATCTCTATTTTGCATCAAATAGACCGAGTGAACATGGCAGCAACGGTCAAACAGATATATATGTTTCCAAATTAGTGAATGGGCAATATTCTGACCCCGAATTGCTTACATTTAATACTCCTGCTTTCGAACAGTCACCTTTTATTGCTCCGGATGAAAGTTATTTAATATTTACACGAGGACAAGAGATATATATTAGCTACAATGAAGATGGATCATGGTCAAAAGGAGAAAAAATTCCTGTAGAGATCAGTGATGGTATAAAATACAGTCCTTATGTTTCACCTGATAAAAAGTATTTTTTCTATACCACAAATGGTGATATTAAACAAATAGAAACGAGTGTATTAGATTTGAGAATTGATTAATTGTAGCTCTTTACCATTTAAGGTATATGATCAATGTTAATAAGGGGCGATCTAATAAGTCTATCATTCGGCTATTGGAGAGCCCTTTTAATATTTGTTCTTGTTAACAGAGTAGTATGGGGTTACTCATACCCTGCTACTAGATTGTGTTTGAAGCAGTCTAATCATCAAGTATCATCCATTTCCTTTTTATTGATCTGTTTTGTTTAACTTTTCAATCCTCCACAATTTGGCCCAATTCAGGAATAAGAAAGGACATTACATATAGTCATAAAATATGTAATGCCCCTTAATTTATCTATATTTTTTAATTTAGATTTTGATAAAGCCTTAACCAAAGGAGAATACCTTCGCATCTTTTTTGTGAACAATAATATTTTGCCACTCATAATTCCTCCTATTCTCCTTTTTTCTTATTGAGACTCTTATGTTTTTTATAGGTAATTCGACATTTTGATAACTATTACTAATATATATAATTCTGAGTTGCTACTAGGTATTAATAGAGAAGTAACTATGACACATTATGAAAAAATAAAGCTACTATGATAGGAAGTACATCACACAAAATAGTTCTTTGTTAAGAGAGACCAATCGATGAAAAACCCTGATGTCCTTAATAAATTTACTAGTTTCTCATTTTTATCTAACAAACTGACTTTATATGTGATATAGCCAATTGATAATTTCTGTTCTAAAAACCTCCTAATAATACAACACTATGCCCTATAACATACGAAACAATATTGTATATGTTAGTTAAATCATTAAAAACTATTCCTAAACTCACTAAATAAACAATTGCTTCCAATAATAAGCTCTATAGTATGTAGAGATAAATACTGTTATCAAAACGCTGTTTTCGTATGCTTTGTTTCAATATGGCCAATAATAAATTGACATTTTTTCACTTAATATTAAAATGAAAAAAGGAGGTGTTTTTCGTGAAAAAGAAGTTATTTTGGTTTCCTTTGTTAGCGGCATTAATATCAGTAGGTATTTTATATACAATCGGAAACATATTTGAAATTTCATTTTTAAGTTGGCAATTTTATAAAGAAAATCCATCCGAAGGGGTAATTTTTGAAACGGGAGGTTCGTTTATTCCAATTATAATTGGTTTTATCGTTGGATTTATTACAGAACGAATACTCAAAAATAAGCATAAAAGGAACCCTAACTTGGTATAATACCAAGTTTTTTATATGCTTCTAAACATCTCCACCTTAGAGTAATTCGATTTATGGACTGCACTAAATAAAAGATGTCACACTCGTTCTTTTTGAGCAACCTTCTTGATTTGTTCAAGGTATTAGAACCAATATAAGTAATTATCCAGGTTGCCACGCATTGAAAACGCTCCATAAAGGGTTTTCACACCATCTGCTGAAATGTCAGCCCCCGCACCTATAGGTATCCACATGCACCATCGTCTTCATAAAAAGTTTATTGATTTCTTTTCCCCATGGCTCAAATGGTTTGCAAATTTATTTTCCTTTTCCTTCGTATATTCAACTTTGGCCATGTTCCACTAATCGATTTCCTTCTATAAAAAGAATTTCTATTTCGTTTAATAAATCTACCTAAATGTTTCTTTTCTTAATACCTTCTAGAACTCTATTAATTTTTATTTTGTTCAATCAGTTTTAGTCTGTTCTCTCAATGTCTTAAAAATCTCCTGAATAAGATAGTAAAAATAGAAATGTGATTATTATAGTGAAGTGCTTGAGAGAAATTTCATACTATGCTTAAATATAAGGCTTAATGATACGGTAAAGAACAAGTTGCAGTATCCAAATTTCGCTTCATGTCAATTTTGTTCTCATTGTGGTTTCAAAAATAAGAATGTTAGGAATCAAAACGTACGTATACGGGATAGATCGTCATGCAGAACACATCACGATAGACATATTAACCCGGGACAAAATCTCAGAAATGAAGCATTTCGTCTCTTAACCGTAGGAACTACGAGGATACGCTAGTTTTGAGACAAAAAAGAAGGACTATTATCAGTCCTTCCTTCGACCTTCATCATTAATAGCATTAATTCTTTTCTGTAAATCTTCTCTAATATCTTTGATTGGTGAGTTCTCCATTCTCTCTAAATACTTTAGATCCATACCTTCAATAAAGGACTGGTGAGCTGAATTTAACTCTTTTATTGTAATTAAATCATCTTGTGTTAAAGTTTTTGTAATAAATTTGTCGTATAATAGGTTTACTTCATTAGCTGTATAATACATGAATTCCTTTAATTCAAAGGGAAAGCCTAAATAAGATCTTATTGGCGAATTAGTGTATTCTAAAAGACTGTATGAAAAACTTTTTAAATTGTTTACAGCTAAACTAGAATCCATTATTTCTTCTGCTGTAGAGTCAGAAAGTACATTAAATTGATTTGCAAAGAAAATCTCATTATCAATGAAATAAATATAAAGGTCACGTTGTATTTCTTTCTCTCTCTCATTCTTTTCATATAACAAGTATGATAGTGTGATTGACGTCAACACTAGCAACCCAATTGTAATCTTGATAATTGTTTTTTCCATTTAAACAGTCCACCTTAAGAAGTTATTTCTAATGTTGTTCAGAACACGCTACCTTTACCATCCTCCAGTCCATACATAACCAACATATAGTTTGTATGGGAACATCATTAGCAACTCCAAACAATATTCTACCGTATTGTACGGTAAGTAGGATGATCAAACAATGAAAAGTATATCATGAAATCTAAGTTAAACAATCTAGTTAATAATGTAAAAGTAACACTTTGAACTATAATTATTTAATTGAGCACCACAATCCCCATTGAGGTTACTAAGATATCCCCATTTGAACAATATTGCTTAAAACATAAAGAAAGACGCTCTCAGTATTATTACTGAATAGCGCCATTTAATTGAATATGAAGATTCACCTTAGCAATTCTATTTTTATTGGAACTCGAATTTAACAGGTCTTAAAAAAAGATTCTCTAAAGTAACTTTTGCATCTCGATTCCTAAATAAAATATCATATAGTGCGTTACAAATTGGAAGTTCAACATTGTATTGTTCAGATAGCTCTTTTAATGCCTTGACTGTTGATACTCCTTCTGCCAATTTCTCAAACTTTTCACCTGTAACAAAAGCTTGTCCAAATTTCCGATTATGACTATGTAAAGAGAACAATGTTGCCTCATAATCACCTAAATGACTCAATCCATAGATTGTTACATCATTACCTCCCATAGCTGTAACAAGACGTGAAAGTTCCCTGGTCCCTCTCGCCATAAGTGAACCTTTTAAACTACTGTAATTCAATCCATCCAACATTCCCGCCGCAATTCCCATAACGTTTTTCGTAGCTGCTCCTATCTCGTTTCCAATCATATCTTGTCCGTAGTAAAACCTTATTAAATCACTACTAAATGCTTGAACCATTTTTTTAGTGATTTCGATTTCTTCAGAACCAATTACCATACAATTCGGGATGCCATTTATAAAATCTTGTACATGCCCAGGCCCTACCCATATTGCTACATTGGTATTATTACCCACTGTTTCACTGAATACTTGAGATAGCCTTTTTCCACTTGTAGCTTCTAGTCCTTTCATACATAAGATGAAAGTTTTTCCTTGTATTTCATTGATTAAGCTTAATCGACTTGCAAACGAACCTAATTCCTGAGCACTTATAGAGATAATTATGACCTCAGCAAATGAAACTGCTTTATGTAGAGAATTACTTAATTCAATATCTTCAGATAACGTAAGATAATCATTCCTTCTAGTTTCATCTAATCTAATGTAATTTTTAGAGTTCTCTCTCCCCCACAACATTACATTATGACCTATTTTGTTAGCATACCACGCTATAAATGTGCCCCAACGCCCGCAACCAAGAACTGAAATATTCAATACTCTCACCTTTGTCTGTATTTTTTTTATTTCAGAAATTCCTTTTTCAATATTTAGTAAGAATAACATTCCACTTATTTAATAATACTGTCATTTAACTTAAGAACTAATATTTCTAATGTTCAGTACTTACATAATACTTTTTCACAGAATATGTCATTCAAATAAAAAAACTCTTATCTAAATTTCAGTTTTACGCCATTTTATTGAATACGAAAAGCACAGTTATTTGTACACATATTCCACAAAATCTTTGTTATCAGAAATTATTTGATTAACATTTTAGGAGTTTGTGTTAAACCGAACATTATTGATCTGTTGTTTTGCTGTAATGGTTACATCTGCAATAGATTTAGCCATTTGTTCTTTTGAAATGTTTCTCCAATTTTCATCTTTTTTATTAAAACAATAGCTATACGTAATTCCTCTGGATGAAGAGATAACAGCTCCTAACCCCTTTTCATCAAAGAAGACGGCTAAATCTTCTGCTTTGCCTCCTTGTACTCCTAACCCGGGAACTAAAAAGATTGAATGTGGTAACAATTCTCTTATTTTTTTTGCGTCAGATGAGTAGGTTGCCCCTACTACTGTTCCAATAAATGAGTAGTTATTATCACCTTTAGTTGCTGAAGCTACAGCATTTATTTCTTTCGCCATTTGCATGTACAAGATTTCGCCATTTTGTAGTTTTAAATTCTGAATTTCGGATGAAGAAGGATTTGATGTTTTTAGTAACAAAAATAGACCTTTATTGTTTTCTTGTGCAACCTCAATAAAAGGATTGTAGCCATCACTTCCTAAAAAAGGGTTTACAGTTACCATATCACCGGATAAGGATTCATTTGTTAAAAATGCTTTTGCATACGCTTTTGAAGTTGAACCGATGTCTCCTCTTTTTGCATCGTTAATTACAATTATGTTCTTTGACCGAGCATATTGTATAGTTTCTTCTAAAGCTTTAATTCCTTCACTACCATATACTTCGTAGTAAGCAAGCTGTGGCTTTACTGCTACTACGTGATCACAAACTTCATCAATTACTAATTTGTTAAACTTTATTATAGCATTACATATTCCTTCTGTTGTTTGCGTATCTTTGTTTAACAAGAAGTCCGGGAAATAGGATATATCAGGGTCTAACCCAACTACTGCTGTGTTTTTTTTGATACTGTGCTCTATCAATGTGTCTGCAAAGTTTTTCATATGTTTGGACTCCTTAGTTTGATGTGATATATCTTTCCATTATCAATAATAATAGATTTTCACATCCAGATTTGCGCCATTTTGTTAAAGATCAATTGATCTTTTATTAGCTGTATTATTGATTAATCTATGTTAATGCAATGTATGAACCCAATCAATAACGGTTAATAATTACAAGAAATTTACCTTGAATGATATTATCAACTTGCGCTAAAAATGCACTCATATGTTAGCTTTAAGCTTTTAACACCATTCTTACTGTCTTTAGGATGTGACCATCAAAATCATCATCAAATTCTTTGACAACCTCAAAACCTTTAGCTTCATAAAAGGTCTTTCCTATTTTATTATCTTTTTCAACATTTATATAAATCTCATTTACACCATCTAAACTTTCAATCCCCTTCTGTAACAATACTGAACCTATACCCTTGCTTGTTGTTCTGGATAAAGATAAATAGCCCCTAACTCAACTTTTCCATCTTCTCTTACTGGAGAAAAGTTAGCAAAACCCACAACTTTACCTTCTATTTCAGCTACAAAAAGAGTAGAACGTTCTAATCGTTGCTTCATCCTTTCATCATTGTAAGCTGAATTTAAGAAATTTTCTTGTACCTCTAAAGGAATTATTCCTTCATAAGTAGCGTTCCAAGTTATTTTTGCCACATCTTGAACTTGTTTTATATCTTCTAGTTGCATTTTCCGAATTTCATATGCCATTCTTATCAGCCTTCCAAGTTGTTATTTAATTCCAATATTTTTTAACAGTATAACATTTGTTCTGATAAAAATGGACATTTTCTGTTTGCGTATTAAAAAAGAGATGCAAAAGGCATTATGGTGAACAATGCTCTTTTTCATCTGCGAAATATTAAGTTATCTTCTCTAATAAGTTGCTTCTAATTTTATTGCTATATGTAATGCTATTTCATGTTTTGTACTTCAAATTCGAACTAGTTAACATTAGATTATCACGCCATATTGTGGAATAACAATTTTAGGTTGAACACTAGTAAAAACTAATAGAATTAATGACCATTTGGTACTAAACAGGTAGGGAAGAGTTCCGCCAGCTTCACTACTCTAGTTACAAGATTTATCTATCATTTTGAGGGATTGTTGATAAAATAAATTTCACATTATAATCTGACTCTGTACCTGTTAACACATTTTGAAATTTCTTTTTGCCACTATTATCTTTTTTGATATCAAAGATTCCTCACACTCTCGATTTACTGATATATTGGTCGATTCGCTTGATCTATTAAGATAAGACCATCATATTGCTCGCTAGGGATGAACGTTTCTTCTAGATATCCCCATGCTTTTCCTACCGTATCGGAATTCCACCAATAATCAATTGTTGGAGTGTCTTTTATCGCAATATTTAAGAAAGTTGTAGAGAATTTGGATTGACTTAGACGATTTTCTATAGAGTTTTCCTTATGATTTTCAAATACATCAAATACTTCTCGATTATTAAAAGTATGCTGTCCACTATACATATACAACCCAATAATAAATGATTCATTTTTAATTGAGTCTGGTAGCAACTCCACAAAATTTACAAACGGGACGCTACCATCGGCTATTTTTACTTTAGACCTGTTTTTCATTATATGGGCATTATGAGCCCATATAACGAACTTCTCATTTGGATACATTTCTTCTAAGAGCCATATTAAATTCTCTGACATTATTGCATCTCTTCGTTCTTTTCTTTCGGTTAAATTTAATTGTATGAAATACTCTTCATTATATATTTCTGTTAGACAATCGATTCTTTGCTCAAAAATCTTTATAAATAATTTCTCATGTTGATCATTCAAAGTCCTTGATATTTGAGAATCACTATTTCTAAGAATAGCTAATAAATTTTCATACTGAAGAATCAATCTTTTTCTCTCTTCATCCCACTCCGTAGGTAATTCGGTAAATCCCTTTCTCCAAAAATTATTACCGTTTTTGATTAATTCATCATAACCTATCTCTGCTTCTTTTATATTTTCTGCAAAATCTTTATTTATACCTTCAAAATATTCATAAAGTATATTTGAGTTCTGACTAATATATCCCTGTAGTTGAATATCGAACCCAACCATATCAATAAACTTGTCTGAAGACTTTTGTTCTTGAAGATATTTAAATAAGTTGACGTTATTATTTGTGTTCCAGACACCATGGAGCGCATATTCCAATGCTCTGTATGGACTATTATCTAGTAACAGCTCATTTGTTACATTTACATCTGCCAAGCCACTTTCAAAGGCAACCACATTGTAATTTAACTCTTCATGTAAAAATTTAATTAATCTACTCTTTATTAAGCTATATTCTGCTACTCCATGAGAGCTTTCCCCCAACATGACTACCCTTTTATTACCTAAGATATCTTTAAGGAATGCTAGATCGTTATAATCTGTACTGTTTAATTGGATAGACTTGTAATCGTTATTTTTTTCATTTTGCATATGAGCCTTTTTGTCATTTGTATTTAATTCAATATTATTTTCTTCTACACTATCTGTAGTTTCTTGATTTATACAAGCAAATAAAATGAGCACAGCTAGAGTTAAAGATAATATAGTAGGAATGCGAAACCGCTTAAATAAACTCAATGCATGTAACCTCCAACCTCCATATTTCACATTTTTAGTTTAAAAGAGGAGTTGAGTGCGGTGGATATCACAACCAATACTGATTATTTCTCCTCTGATACTTTGCAAATAGACAGCAACCCTCTCACTTATGCAAGACAAACACCACTTTTATTTTTCTTTGTACACTTTAATACGAATATTCCATGAAAAGGTTCCATTATTTTCTTATAACCCCAATCTTAGTAATAAGAAATGGCCCTAAAATCAAGAAAAGCGCAAATCCTTTTTACAGATTAGCGCCATTATGTTGAATAACAATTTTCAGATTGACCTTTAGTAAGATAAACTAATATACTCATAAATCATTGTGTTTCTATTATTATCTATAAATTATAAAAATCCTTATACCTTTGCCCATAATTTTACGAAATAAAGAAAATACCTACACAGTTTAAAAAATTTTTAATAGTTGGAGGTTTTGTATATACCGACGATATGTTCTTTTTTTCAAGGATAGTAAACTATCCTTACTATGTAACAATCAACTTATTAAAAAAAAGACTAAGAATCACTTATTCTAGCTGACAACAAAGTTCTCCTTCGCCATTTAACACTTCCATGAACTCCTTATAGTTACACATAATGCTAGTTATTGCTTCTTCCCAATCCTCTACGAATCCCCACCGAAAGATAGCTTAATCAATTAGAGTCCTTTAAGTTTTTGTATCTAGGTAGCACCCACTTCAAGTAACCCGTAAAGGTGCTAAGAAACGTGTAGTTCACAAATCACAATAAGTATTCTACAACTAGTAGAGATCTCATTTCCTTATGACCGGGATCACCACAAAACGTTAAACAATTGATTTCATACGTACCTGGTTCTAAGTTAATTGTTGCACTGTCTCCATCCATTACTTTTGCAATAATGTTATCCTTATCATCATTTCGTCTTAATTTGACCCCATGAACACTCGCAATATCTTCATAATTAAACGTTACATCCACATTCGCAGGGATGGTGTATGTTTCTTGATCAAATTCCCAATTTGAACCAATAACTGTTAATTCATGACTTCCTTTTATGTCTGAAGAAGCAGAACCTTCATCGTTAGTTGTTCCAAATGCTGATAAAATTAAATCCTATATACAATCGGGACAGGCCAAAGTGCGCTGGTACATCTTTTCTATCTTAACCATTCTTTACCTTCCAAATATTTTACCCATCTTTCATATATAGTCTCAGTAGAAGCGTTCATAATAACTTCAATGTTGTTGGGTGTTCTAATAATATTGTTTAATGCATCTATACCATATTCATCGACAATATATTGAATCAGAATACCAGAATATAAGTAAGCTGTAGACCCTGCTTCATCAAAGTATACAGATCCTGACTCCAATTGTTCTAGAGTTGGATAATCGTTGAAGGTAGACCTAGACTTAATACCCTCATCAAGCTGTTTAGAAGCATATTCTGCGATACCTTCGTCTAGCCATTTCACACCTGCAACAGACGGGTTAATTTGTTGAATAACTGCATGAACAAATTCATGGATTAATTGAAACGAATATTCTTCTTGAATTCCTCCTATTAAATGTGGAGGTGTATACACTTTAATAATATTTTCCTTTGATACATAAGTACCTTCAGTTTCACGACCAATCATTTCAACAAATTCTTCTTTATCGGCATAAACGTGAATAACAACTTTATTGTTATTTTCGTATTTAAACATATTGGTAATACGGGGATAATTCAATTCAAACGATTCTGCCAGTATCTTTACCACCTCTTTTTCATCTTCACCTGAACTTGGACTGTAAAAAAGACCATGCTCTGTTTCTTGTATAAGAACTAAATCTGTGTTTTTGTTGGAACAGGCACTAATTGATAACAGAATTAACAAAATAAAACTAATCATTACAATTGATATTTTTTTCACCTTTCTCCGCTCCCTTATCACTCCAATTAACTTCTCTATCTATTTCTACCATTGAATATCTGTTGTTTTTAAAACTATAGAAAAATTAAAATGACTTAACTCTAAATATTTATATATCAAAATTACTCAAACTAAAATTTTTTTCTGATTATCTTTATTGATAAGTAATACGAAAATTGATATGAAATGTTTCATTTTTTAAAAATATTTCTGTTTTACTACAGAAATGCACCAGTTTGTTGAAGATTGCTATTTTATTTTACTATAAATATCTATGGGGTTTGGATTTAAATACCTTGCCATTCAAGACATATCAAACCTAAAAAGTGGAGGAAATTGTGGCATGTAAAATAAATTCCATCTTGAACAAATTGTATAATAAATCCATAATTGGAAGAGGGCATAAATTTCAAAGCATCTTAGAACTTAATCCTCAAATACGTTTAAGGGAGTGATGATGTTTGGTTAAGAACAAACAAATCTGGAAGCGAATGAGAGGTTTATATTTTTAGTTGAATAAAACCTCTCATAAACTCATGGGAGGCAAATGAATATGATGTACTCAAAAAACATGGTTGAAGGAATTGAACTCACCAGCCAAAACTTTTATAAAGCAGCAGGTCTTTTTGAAGCGTTGAAGCATCAGTTATCAATTAAAGCGGTCATTAAAGGTACTGTACCTGGCAGGGTTTTTCTGTCTAATGACTGTGCATCAGCACTATTGACAAGCCCTCAAGGTATTTTTCTAGGTGGCAGTACAGAGAACAACCGATTTTTCGAAGAAACCAATAATTTAGTCAAAGAGGAGCTGCTACCTGAGCTTGCCTCGAATGGAGAGTTAGACTATGTACTGTTTTATCCTACAGAAGGAAAATGGGATACTATTCTCCAGATCGTAATGAAAGATTTATTGCCTATGAGAAGTGGGCGAATGACCTTTACTCACAATTTAAGCAGTATCAACGTTCCCGATGGTAATAGTATTGTTCCCATAAATGGCAACTTATTGCAACGTCAAGATGTAATAGGGCTTAGTGAAGTAAAAAGTGAAATTCTAGAGAATTGGCCTTCAATAGAAGCATACGAGGATAAGGGCTTCGGTTGTGTTGCTATACAAGATACCCATCAGGGGCCGACTATTATTAGTTGGTGCCTTACAGACTGGGTAGTTGATGATGAGTGTGAAATCGGTATTGAAACAAATAAAAACTATCGAGGTAACGGATGGGCACGAAAAACATCATTAGCTATACTCACCCTCGCAAAACAGAGAGGTATCAGAAAAGTTGGTTGGCAGTGCTGGTCAAACAACATAGCTTCTCAGCGAACAGCTCTGTCTGTTGGTTTCATGCCGTTCGCGGATTTCCCTGTTCTCTTTGGATGGACTCATCCTTTAAACAACCTTCTTGTCAACGGCAACCATTATATGCGTGGTGATCGTAAATATGGTGTTAAGAAAGATTATGCCCGTGCTGCTTGGAGTTATGCTCAAGCACTTGATAAAGGCTGGGACTGTAATGGAGATATGGCATTATATTGGAATGCAGCCTGTATGTTTTATTTGACCGGTGAAATGGAACAAGCGAGACATTATTACAAAAGGGCTATTGATATGGGGTGGAAAGATATCCATCAACCACATTATCATGAATTTGTTTATAAAGAAAAGAATAGCGAACAGATTGCTAGCATACTTTCAGAGTCACTTTAGAAATTAGTATAGCAAACACTTCCTTATTTTCTTAGATTCTATAATCATGATAAACATACTACTGCCAAAACTTTAATGATTTTTTTGAATCAACTTTCTTAATAAAGCTAACGCCCAAGGTAATTTCAGTTGAACTACACCGTAATGGATCAGATTCCTTCGACTTTTTGCAGTTAATATAAAGTAATTAGTTAGATCTTAACACTTAAAATTATGACAGAGGTTGCTCCTGAAATTTGATTCTCAACATATTCAGGACAACCTCTTTTTACTGCTTTAATAGAAATACCCTGTCTATTAGTTCAACAACATGACCTTAAAATAAAGAAGAGCACTGGATTTGAAAGATTTTTAATCTCCCCTTTTTTAGTAGAAACTTTTACAAACTAAAAGGACCAGAACCGTAATAAAGAATCATTAATGTTGTACCCATAAGAGCAAGGTTCTTAAAAAAATGCACACTCTGAATTTCCTTTTGTTCATCTGGCAATCTCCAAAAACCGTGGACAATAAAGGTTGTCGGTATTAGAAAAATGAAAAGAAGAAACGCCCCAATTTCTGCATAGAAGCCAATAGCAACACTTAAGCCACCTACTAGGGCAAATAAACTCATAGCAGCAGCAGACAATTTCGGAAAAGGAGCTTTAGTCATCTTCACCATCTCTATTGTATTCGAAAAATCTTTTAGATGATTAAATCCTGCCGAAATAAAAATAACTGAAAATAAAGTTCTTCCAATTAAATATAAAATATCCATCAATTTTGTCTCCTCTCATTATATCTTTGAATATTATTTCTACTTTTTTACTGCAGGTGGTCCAAATACTCCTCGCTGAAGATCTCGAAAAGCCTCCCTGATTTCTTCTTGTGTATTCATCACAAATGGTCCACCAAAAGCTATTTCTTCCCGAATAGGAATGCCTGAATAGATCAACACTTTGGATCGGGATACCGCCTTTATTTTTAATTCACTAGGGTTAGACACGGTACCTTCTTCATTAAAGGACAAGGTAGCCGCTCCTGTTTTAGCTACCTTTGTTTTACTTTCTCCGAACGCCATCTCTCCTGCCAACATGTACAAGAATGAATTATGATTCTCAGGCAAAACATGTGTATATTCTGTTCCCTCACCAAGGGTGATTTCTGACATCGTAATTGGCACCAAACTTATCATCGGTCCAGTTGCTCCAGCGATATCACCAGAATAAACGCGAACAGTTCCTCCATCGACATTCACAACAGGGGCATCTTCAACGCGAATATTTTGATAACTTGTTTCTGTTTGTTTCAGACCTTTTGGCAGATTCAGCCATACTTGTAAAGTATGAATAAGGTCATCATCCAAAAGCCTCTTCCGCATGCCTAGCTGACCAACCTGCATTCATGTACTGAACATCACCAGCATCCAAAAGGCTATAACCGCCAGCATTATCGATATGTTCAAGCCTTCCATCAACAACATATGTTACAGTTTGAAAGCCTCTGTGAGGATGATCGGAGAAAACTCCACGCTTATACCAGTCTTCAGCCATAAGAATAAAGGGGGAAAATTCTTCATTCTTTTCAGGATTTAAAATAACTCCTTGTTGAACATGAGGGTATCCATTTTTATTATATTTTGGATACCAAAATTCTCTTACTTCTCTATTAAATGTTGATTTACTTGACATCTCAATTCCTCCTTATCACCTGCGTATTAGTCATTTAAATTTCGGGCAGTTTCAGATACTGCACTTATTTTACAATCGTTGCATAAGGCAACACTTGTTGTATAATTAGATTATAGATGTAGTTAGTTTAATATCCTAGCAACAAAAAACTCACTTTGTTGCGTAAGCCACAGTTAATGTAAAATGTCTAAAACCATTTTGGAATGATGGAGGTATATCTTTATGGTTAAGGGAAACACAGACCTACGTTCAGTTCGAACAAGGAAATTCATTATTGATTCTTTTATAGAACTTTTGGAAAAAAAGGCTTTCAATAGTATTAAGATCAGTGATATTACGTCAGGAGCCATGATTAATCGAGCAACCTTTTATCACCATTTTCTCGATAAATATGATTTGCTCGAAAAAGTAATAAAAGAAGAATTAATGAAGAATGTACTTCAGGAACTATCGAATAATAAAGAGTTCAATGAGGAAATGCTGAAGAGTTTATTCTTATCCATTACAAAGTTTCATATGAGCTTATCTGACCGATGCCAGAGAAGTTATCATGATATGGCTGTAAATATTGAGACTCTATTAAAGAAGGAACTTGAACAGATTATCTTTCAATCACTATTAAATAAGTATCCGGATCAAAGTGATGAAAAGCTAAGAATGATTGCCACTATGTTAAGTTGGATGATTTACGGAGCTTCAATCGATTGGAAGCAGAACAGCAGTAAATCATCAGAAGATTATTTGAAATATGCAAGTTTGTCTATTAGGGAATTATTAAAAATGGAATAGCTTAAATTTTTGGGAAGGCATGTAGATTCGAATTTCTTCCTTTTATCACATCCATAACCATTACAGTCTCATCTTTAATTTGGCAATTAGGGAAAATGAAGCTTATGCAACAATAACAGAATTTTGTTATTTGAGTGAGTGAAGCTGTGCCTATAATAAAATTTCACAACAACTGTTCTATATACGACAGTAGTTGAATGCTATTTATAAGAGTATATAATATGACAAATCATGTCATATTACCTTCTCAATTTTGAGACAAATTTGATGAAACTACTCTCTCTACTATTTAATAGTCATTTTCCACTTCTCTCAATATGGTGTACCCATTAGAGACTAACTAAAAGTCATGAAACTTCTGTAAGCTACTATTATATAAACTAGAATTGAATGTGATATACATAGATATACAAAGAAGCTGACGTTATTAAACGTCAGCTTCTGGGAGTATTCATTGCTCTAAGATAATTGTATTTTCTGCAGTGAAGGTCGTATAAGCATAACTGATTGACCTGATGTTGTAGTTAGCAGTTCGGCAGAAATTACATCATTAGCATTATCTTGATAATGGAAGATTTATAACACCTGGATTAGAATCGGTAACAAATAACTGTGTATCCATCTGTATTACATTATTAATTGTTATCCAACGTTAAAATCAAGGGAAGCAGCATCTGTAAAATCAGTTGCATTTACAGTAAATGAAATTTCATAGTCTCCGCTATTTTGCAAAGTGATGGAAACTGTAGCAGGGATTCTCTTTTCAATACTTGATATAATAAGGGTATGGAAAATTCTCCCTGTTTTTTTGAAAGGAGAAAACAGGGAGAGACGATGATAATTATGGTGTACTATATGTTATATAAGTTATTTCCGCAGTCATATGATCTGCATTTATATTCAAAATTAAATCACTACACGTTTTAACTTTTAATTATTCATATTGTCCTTAGTAAACACAATCTATCTTGTGTTTACTAAAATCAGCTTTTTTACTGAATTATAAACCTATACACATCTCTAACTCTCTGCATCTTATAAAGTATATAGTTTTATATGAAGTGGAGGTGAAATAATGTCATATATATATTCCAAATCTAAATGTGGTTGTAATTCCAAGAAAAAATGCGTGTCATTTACAAAAACTTTTACTAATTTAAACCCAATCACTATTAATCAAGATGCAATCGCAACACCTTATCCATCAAACATCAGCGTTTCTGGCTTAAAAGGGGAAATTACTAAAGTCACTGCTACAATTATTGGGTTAAGCCATACACACCCAAATGATATACAAATCCTACTATTAGCCCCTAGTGGATCTACAATATTTCTTATGAACGATATTGGATTTAATGTTCAAATTAATGACGTTACACTTACGCTTACTGATGATGCAGAAGATATTATCCCTTCTCCAATTTTTTCGGGTACTTTTAAACCAACAATAGACCCTGATAATCCCCCACCTCCAGCTCCTCATAGTCCACAATTAAGTATTTTTAATTCTGAGGACCCGAATGGTATATGGTCATTATTTATTTTCGATAATGATGGAAGTGGTCAAGGTAATATTGCAGGTGGATGGCAAATCACAATAACAACGGAAATGTGTGTTTAACTGAATGCCATTTGTAGGACTCTATAAAGGGCATTCATTTTTTTAGTAAACACAACTATCAATAAGTTTCGTAGCTTTTTAACATGAAACTACAATTCTCTCCGCCATCTATTTAATTCTTAAGTCAAGGTTTTTTCATTTGTTCGATCTGTGCTTTTTATCTCATTCTTACATCATTTTAATTCTCTTGATAGCATTCAGATTTTTGCGAGACAACCAATCTCTATAATTATTAATATCTTGTTCGGTTTCTAAGTTATTTGTAATTACAGTCAAGAAATCGCTCTCCTTGTTGCACTTTCTTTGTCTACTGCGAAACATAATTGCTATTATGTTTCATTAATTTTACAATCTAATATTTTGCTATATAATAAATGGTAAGGATTTCTATAACATAAAAAATTCATGTTTGGAGCGATTAACATTGGGCAGCTTAGCATTTATTGTATTAACTGTGCTTTCGGTGATACCTGTGGCCATCATATACTGGATAGGAAAGTTTTTCAGAAAGCAGCGATCCGTTTAAACTAAGTTTCTTCATGTGAACGCCCTCCATTCTTGGGGCGTTTTTTGCTTTAGTAACCACAATGCTTAGTATGTTTTAGAAACTGAACTAACCGAATAATCTACTTTAACCATTCATTGGATTAATAAACTTAGGTTTGTAAAAAGGTGGTATAGATATGGTGTTAGCCTATGTAACGAAAAGTGGTAGAGCTGAAAATATTTCGGTCATTGATACTAAAACTCATTCTGTTGTTTCTACCGTAACCGTAGGAATTAATCCACTTTTTTATTGCTCTTGGAACTTTCCCTTTTGTTATTGTTTAATATAGGCAAGAGAAGAGGAAATTTAACCTTAAAAATCTTATAAATTTAGCTGAATCAGATATTGATGAAACCTATATGAAGAAAAAAATTAATATAAACTTAAGATTATAGTATATACAATTTTAGGTTTTAGCTTAAGTCTTTTTATAGTTATGTCTGGTGTACCTGAAAGTTTTATAGAATATATAGCTACAAACTTCCCTTATATTACGCTTTACTGCTCCTCATAATCTATCAAGCAACAAGGCAGCCGCCGAGTTATATGAGATACGGAAATATTACAACACTCAGTTAAAAGAGGTTAACGCCGAAGAAGTAAATATAAACTGGGGGTAGATGCCATGACCGAACTGTGAAAACGTTAACTATAAAAATTGGGGTAAATTCGGAGTTCATCCCGAGAAAGAATTTGTTATCAATGCGAATAAATTTGAAAAATAATACAAACAACCGGCAACCTCCAACAAACATAATATGTAGCGAAGAAATACTTTGCCTTGCTGAACTAGCAATTGACCCCGCTCATTTGAACGGAGCTTTTTCAATACTCGCAACGAAAATGACCGCATACACTGTTATAAACGAATAAAAGGAGGTCGGTACGATGGTACTGGCTTATGTTGTTAGTATGTCACAGAGTGATAATGTAACGGTGATAGACACTAAAACACACTCTGTTATCGCAACCATTCCTTCTATAAATTTTCCAGCTAATACTAATATCGCTATTACTCCAGACGGAAAGATCGCCTATGTGTTAATTTTAGATAACATTAATAATGTTAGTTTAGTTTCTGTCATTGATACTAAGACTCATTCAGTTATTGCAACCGTGCAAATAGGTAGTAATATAGGATTTGTCCCACAAAATGTAATTTCCTTTACACCGGATGGAAAACTTGCATATGCAACTGTTAGTGGAGGAAATATCGTATCTGCCATAGATGTAAAAACACACTCGGTCATAGCTACTGTACAGGCAGAGATGGGACCAGATGATTTTGTCTTTACTCCAGACGGAAAACTCGCTTATGTTCTTAATGACTTTATACCAGGTAGTGTGTCTATCATTGATACAAAAACTCACTCGGTTATTGCAACTGTGCTAGTAGAAAATAGACCGAATTCTATCGAGATAACACCAGATGGAAAACTTGCCTACGTAATGAACCGATTTTCCGAAAACGTATCGGTTATAGATGTAAAAACGCACTCTGTCATAGCTACTGTTGTAGTTGGAATAGCACCTATCAAAGTAGCATTTACTCCTGATGGGAAACTCGCTTATGTTGTAAATTCAAATCCGAGTGGTCTTGGCTCAGTTTCCGCAATTGATGTCAAAACTCATTCTGTTATTACAACAATTCCTTTAGCTGGAAACGAAGATACGCCTAGCAGCATCGATATTACACCTAACGGAAAACTCGCTTATGTACCTACGTCGAATGGAAACACTGTCGTAGTTATTGACATAAAAACTCACTCGGTTATTGCTACAATTCAAGTAGAAAATAATAATTCATCTCAACGTTTTGTCTCCTTCACACCAGATGGAAAATTAGCTTACGTAGGAAATAACATTGAAGGAACTGTATCGGTTATTGACGTAAAAACACATTCCGTAATTGCTACTGTCGATGTTGGTGCAAATCCGGCTGCTATCGCATTCACACCGAATTAGCCCCGCTCTTTACGAACGGGGCTTTTTTAATACTCACAGCTGAATTTACCGCATAGACTTAATCATACGAATATAAGGAGGTCGGAACGATGGTACTGGCTTATGTTGCGAATCGTGGCGCTGGTGATAATACAGTTTCAGTAATCGATGTCAAAACACATAGCGTGATTGCTACTGTTCAGGTTGGAAATCAACCAAATTTCGTCGATTTCACGCCTGATGGCAAACTTGCTTATGTGACTAATGAAGGTGATAATATTATTTCTGTCATCGATGTCAAAACACATAGTGTAATCACTACCATTCAGGTCGGCTCCAGTCCAAGGAATATGGCTTTCACACCAGATGGCAAACTTGCTTATGCGATTAACCAATTAGGAAACAGTGTATTGGTGATTGATGTGAAAACACATAATGTAATTGCTACTGTTCAAGTAGATTTTCCATTTTTTGTAGCGTTTACCCCTGATGGGAAACACGCTTATGTGAGGAATGATGTAGGTAATATTGTTTCCGTCATTGATACAAAAACGCACTTAATGATTTCTACTATTCAAGTAGACGATGCAAATACTTTAGATACCCAAAATTTCAGATTTACTCCTAATGGAAAATTAGCTTATGTAATTAATTCTACTAATGATCGCCCTTCTACAGTTTCAGTTATTGATGTAAAGACACACTCTGTTATCGCTACGATTTCTGTAGGAATTCAAGCCCATAGAATCGCTTTATCACCCGATGGGAAAGTTGCTTTTGTAACGAATAACATGAGTGGTACTGTTACTGTCATAGATGTAAAAACACATAGTGTCATCTCTACTTTAAATATTGGGGGCAATCCCTCTGATGTAGCAATAACAAATGATGGGAAACTAGTTTATGTAAATTCTGAAATAGTCGATACAGTGACGGCTATTGATACAAAAACTCATTCGGTAATTGCTACGATACAAGTAGGTAATATCCAATTTAACAGTTTCTTAGAATTTACACCCGATAATAAATTAGCTTACGCTGGAAACCAGGCCGATGGCACTGTATCGGTAATTGACGTAAAAACTCATTCGGTAATCGCAACAGTTCCTGTCGGTACGGATCCGAGGGCTATCGCATTCACACCGAATTAGCCCCGCTCATTACGAACGGGGGTTTTTGACGTTTATACGAATTTTTCCAAATCGAAAAGGGTATTAAATAAACGTGAAAAATTACACTTTAGATACAACCTGCTTTCAGAACTAGTGAGATAAAAAAATTACAAAATATTATGAAATCATAAAAAAACTTCATTCATATCCAAGAGTAAGGTTTTTTATGATTTTGGTAAACAGAACTCAACTTATTTTTACAATGTATTAATTGTCTAACCTAACTACTGCTCGATAAACATTTCCAGAATATTCAAACGAAGAAGGTAATGAAAAAGGAGAATCTGATAAATCAAGATTTTTCCCTGGAATGATTGTATACTTTCTTTTTAACTGGTAAACTGCAGCCGTATAAGCAGTATTTTGTTCCAGAAAATTCCACGAATTGGTTTGAGAAAAAGATTCAGAAAAAGAAATACTTTGACTAAAAGTTTCGGATATTTCTGAAGATAATTCTGCTGTTATTCCGCCAACTTCACCCGAAATTGACACTCCAACTGATTGTGCTAATCTATATCCTTCTGTCCTAGTAATTCCATGAGATTCGTCAAATAATATATTCATTGGTTCTCCTTGAGAAGAACTATAAACTTGATTACTTACACGTTCCCAATAACTTTCTAATTGTACCTTTGTACCCCTTGCTAATTCAGATGATGGATTTATCATAATTGTTATATTTTCAGGTGGGATAAGGGCATCCATTGTTTCTCTTAGGTCCGCTTCACTTTGGTAAACATTATTGTCACTGTCAATATATCCTAATATAACAGTAGTTGCACTTCCTGCTAAATTTTCTTCAGCAGCTTGGATAATGTCCTCTATAATTGGCAATGTAAAGAAACCAGCTTCAGTCTCTAGTGGAACAAAATCGATGGCAGGTGCCGTAACTGTAGTTCGATATCTAAATGTGTTGGTAGGTAATTCTCTATTAAAATCATCTTTTATCACGCTCTCAAGAGGAGGAAGTAGTGATAATGATTGGTTTTCTGTACTGTTGATTGATATTGATTCTGCAGCAAGAACATTTACTGGAACAATATTACTAACCATTAACGTGCCTGCTAAAGTTATTGTTGCGAAACCTTTTTTAAAATTCAAGATGTCCACTCCCTAGTAATAGTTTAATAGACCTTCAAAATCTATCATGTCTCGGAAACAAATCATACGAACGAAAAAAAGTCACTCCAAAAAACTAATAACAGCAATCTTTTAGTTATTCATCACGGCTCATCTGAAGTTTTCTATCACCCCCTATAATAAATAGCTATAATTTAAGATAATTGAATATTCTGTATTTTAAAATTATAAGAGATATTGTCGAAATATGTAATAATCCATTAGTACTTTTTTTACCTTACCTAATACTAGGCTTATGTGACTATAAATCCGATGACCCTATTCTATAAGTATAAGCTGTCAATCTGTACAAATAAAAAAGTTCCAATTTTTCATTTCTGAAAAACTGGAACTATGCGACTTAATAATCAATGAGTTTACTAGGTTATCCTAATAACATATAAATATTATATTATAATCTCCAGTAACCTGGCCGATAATAAATAATGACACTTATCTTTTTTCAGGTTAGCGCCATTAGGGCTCGATACCTTTCAATATATAACCATCTACATTTTAATCATTCCCTTTAGCTATTTTAGTTAGGGTATTTGTTAAACTATTAATTTTATTCCCGCCTAAATATTCATTATTGCTTAAGATAATTATGACAAGTTCA
The DNA here is from genome assembly GCF_033963835.1 of Cytobacillus sp. IB215665. Classification (NCBI taxonomy): domain Bacteria; kingdom Bacillati; phylum Bacillota; class Bacilli; order Caryophanales; family Bacillaceae; genus Cytobacillus; species Cytobacillus sp. IB215665. The sequence goes on along the minus strand of NZ_JAXBME010000013.1, from coordinate 27,714 downwards.
GAATCAAGCTCACGATAAATTTTCCTAAATATCCTGGCGAATACCCTGCATGTTCAACAATATTTCCTTTCGAAAGCCACCCGTAGCCATATTCAAATCCAGATCCATAGCTAGAGTTAGCAGGAATCTTAGTATAAGGAGCATACATCTTATCTATTGTCTCTTTTTTTAATAATTTTTCAGAATATAATGCCCTATCCCATGTTACTAAATCATTCATAGTTGTATACAATCCACCGGCAGAAGAATACAAGAAATACTCATAATATGGAGTAGGATAAACATCATTTTCTGAAAGGATTTTTTCATACCCAAGAGCTTTATTCTCTTGAATGTCCCAGTCAATACTAGAACCAGAATTCAACATCTCTAAAGGCCCAAAGATATTTTTTTCTAAAAAGGTTTCGTATGTTTCCCCCGAGATTTGTTCTATGATCAATCCTAATACTATATAATTCGAATTACTATATTCATATCTTTCACCAGGTTTAAAATTAAGAGGAATGTCATTATAGATAGCAATGGCCTCTTCTGTGGTTGGCAACGATGTAAAATTAGATCTAGAACTCCCTCCGTTATCAATAAATTTAAAGAACTTTTCACCAAATTTTGGATGATTGGTATTTACAATTCCAGATGACATCGATAATAGGTGATGAATCGTAATTTCTTCCCATTGAGTAGCTCCAGGTAAATAATCTGTAACTTGATGATCAATCTCAAGTAATCCTCTTTCTTCTAGTAACAATACCGCTGCAGCTGTAAATTGTTTTGTCAAAGATGCCATAATGAATTTCGTATCTAATGTATTTGGGATATCTTTATCAAAGTCAGCCTTACCAAACGCATTAGAGTATATTTCTTCCCCTTCCACACCTACATATACAGCCCCTGAAAAATTATGGTATTCTTCGAAGCGCGTCATAGCATTATCCATTTGGGTATATAAATTTAAGTTGCTTAAATCTTGATTTACAGTTTGAGTTTGATCTGATGCAACATTTTCTATTGTTGATTTTCCTATTGATTTGCTCTCTTTTTTTGTAGAGTTTTCAGCAGAACAAGCACTTATTACAAGTGAGAAACTAATGAACACAATAAACAAACTTTTTTTCATACGAATCTCCCATCGTACTCTTTTTTTAAAAACGTGAATCGATTACTCTATGAGAAGTTATAGCTAATAATACGAATTATATATTCTAAGGGTTTCGTTTTGTTTCTAGATACCAAAGTCATTCTATTTATGAAAGGGCGATGCTCCCTTGAAATCTCAGAAACTATCATTTTAATTGATAAGTGGAGACCAACTAATTCAATTTCCAGCTCTGCTCGATATCTTTTTAACATTTAGTTTAAAATAATCTTTCTTCCGCCAGAATTTATTCCACGTTTTTGACATTTTTTTAACTAAATGGTCCGAAATAAAAAAGACGCTAATCTTTATTTTCAGATTAGCGCCATTGTTTTTATCACTTGTGTTTACCAAGTAAAGTTGATTAAATTTTCGATTTCAAATAACCCTTGAATATCTTATCTTTGTTATTATATCCTTAGTAAATAATATGTTTAGAGGTGATTAAAATAGATATATGCCCAGTTTGTGGATATGATGAGTTATTAGAGCCAGCATATATAATGGATAAATACCCATCATATGAAATTTGTCCTTCTTGTGGGTTTCAGTACGGTTATTCAGATGATAATGATGGGTATTCATTTGAAGACTACCGTAAAAAGTGGATAGAAGAAGGATGTAATTGGTATTCTAAAGCAAGAAAGCAACCTGATAATTGGAATCCCAAAGACCAATTAAAGAGGATAGTAACATAATTGTTTTGTAACCATTATGACTATTGTGATTGATAGTGTTGCTATAACGCACTCAGACAAAATTATCTTTTCGTTAACGTATGTATAACTAAACGCAAAATAAAAAGCCTTAATCAAGTAGTAAGGCATTATTTCTCTACTATCTTTATTGTTTTATGTCTTTTGGGCTCCCAACTTAATAAACATTTTTCCTGCAGTCTCTTGAGAGCATCGGACACAGTGGCTAACGATTTTATTTCAGTCATTCCCCTGATCTCTCTCATGCTCGGTGTACGATTATAAAGCTTTTAGATATTTTTCTTTTTCTATAGCTTTTAATACTTTCTGCTCTTTGTCCAACATTTTCATTTCTGTTTTTGTCATTCCATCTAACACAATATATGCTCCTTATAACTGCAATTAATTACATTGTAAACGAACATATATTCTGTTTACTAGCCTAAAAAATGCAAAATAAAAAAGCCCCACATTATAAAAAGCAGGGCTTTGAGGTATGAAGTGACTAAACATATACTCTGCCTCGCATATAAAATATGTACTCCCTATCCAATTGGTGTAGGTAGGGAGTGAATTCGTGAAAGCAATCATGGTACATATTATCCTATGCAACTCTTATATTTGGTGTTCACTTTTTAAGAGGACGGGCTTAAACCTGGCACCTCTTCCCTACATATTGGAAGGTTAATCTTTATAGAATATTTTACTTTAACCTCTCCTATCTACACACTATTCATAAGTACATTTTCATAACAATTTTACCCACTATGAATTAATTTAACTACTTTTATTTTTAATTGTTTAAGAACGCAAGGGTTTTTTTATCACAGTATCGCGCTAATCGCGCGAGTTTGTGGAATAACATTTTCATGTTTCATTTATTTCAACTGAATAACAATCGGATCGAGCTCAATTTCGATATGACCTTGACCAGACATTAGGCTTGCGATTTCAACAGGTTGAATGATAAGCTGACTAGCACCTTCTTGTATTGTACCGAATGTTGTCGTTCCTTCAAAGGTCTTCCCATTATCAGGTGAAACACCACCACCACCAGTTTCACTCAAGTACACATTACCTAGATTATCTGAAACTCGGAATACAGGTGTTACACTTGGCCATTGTTTCAGTAATTCGTCTGTCACAACTTGCTCATAGGCAATAATCGTCGAAACATCTGTGAGTTCAACTGACTTCAGTGTGAAGTTTACATTTTTGTCCTGGACAGTATCATTCACAAGTTGGATATCTCCCTCTATACGATCTAATGAAAAGTCGAATGACCAATCCCCCTCAACCTCTAAATCATTAGACATACTATAAAAGGCATGGGGAGACCAAGTAATTTCAACTGTTTCTGGGTATTTTTCATCTTTGAAATGTGGTGTGAATGTTGATAAGCCCACATAGTGTGTATCACTAATCTTAGTAATTTGATAACTACCACCACTACCGGTTGCACTAATGACATTAAAATGGTTTCCCCCACTCATTTTCATCGCTTTTCCAAAATCATGATTTGTTTCAATCGCAAAAGACACAGTAATGTTCGTGCCGTCGTATACCGCGTTATCAATCATGACCGAAACGTCATTATCCGTCTGCACAAGACCAATATCAGTAGAAAAGGTTTCAAAATTTTTGTAATGTTGTTCTTCATCAATAAAATAATTAATTACATTATCTATAAACGGAATTTGTGATGCAAGAGTCGGGAATGCGAAACCTGTTGCCGTACTTGCTCCAACAATGACAACAACAGCAACGGCAATATTACGCCAAATCGGTAATTTTTTGCGTTTTGTTAGTAAATGTTGTTTGACACGTGCCTTTTCTATGTCTGTTACGTCTAATAACTCAAGTTGCTCAACATCCATATTTATCCATTCTTTCATACTCATACTAATAGCTCCTTTAACTTGGTATCTGTGGCTAACATTTTCTTACCTCGATACAACCGATTATCGACAGCAGCTTTAGATAGGCCTAGATTGTCAGCAATTTCACTATTTGAGAGCTCTAAATAATATTTCATTATAAAAATATCGCGGTCAATTTCTTTTAATTGACTAATCGCAAATAACATTGCGTTTTTTTCTTCTCGTTTCAAGACTGATTCGTCTGTTTGTAAAGCACTTGCTTTCTGTTCGATAGGAGCATCCGCTTGTTCATGAGCGATTCGTTTTTCCGCCTGACGATATCGATCGATTGCTTTGTACTTAGTAATTATGCCAATCCATTTTTTAAAGTCGTGTGTATCACCCTGAAACTGATGAGCATTTTGCCATACTGTTAGAAAAACATCATTAATACATTCTTCAACATCTGGTCTCATGTATAAAATTTTGGTGGCAATTGTTTTCACGAGTGGCATATAAGCATCAATGGTATACTCAAGTGCATCTTCTTTCTGTTTTTTTAATCTAGTGATAAAGTTTGTTGATGAACTTATCATTTTTATTTCTCCTTATTTGATTGAAAAAGCTTTTTCATAATGTACAACGAACTGTTTAAGAGATTATTCTCAAAAAAACTTGTTGTTTATAGTCCAAAAATGAAAAAAGACACTAACCTTTTTTACAGATTAGCCCCGTTTAGTTGAATACCATTTGAATTTTAGTAGCAACTTCTTTTGGTTTAACATCAACTGATGATAACTGATTTATATCAATCCACATAGGAAGATAAGTTCCCCGATTTCTATTCTTATCTGTATACTCTATACCTTTCCCTGTACCAAATTTCCCTTCTGTTATCTCAGCAAGGAAAAAATATTGTGTGCCATTATACTGAACTATTGCAAAGCATTCACTTATATTAACCGTTACACCCAACTCCTCTAGGGCTTCTCTTTTTGCTCCATCTTCAGGTGTCTCTCCACTTTCTAATCCTCCACCAGGGAAAACATAATAAGCTGAATCTCCAACAACTCTCTTAATAAGACATACCTTTTTATTATCAATTAAAACTACTGAGCCTCTATTTCTCATATTTCCCTCCATGTTAAATACCTTTTAACAATTACATCCTAATTTAACCAAACAATACGCAATGATATTATATCATCGCGCCATATTGTTGAATAACATAGATTAAAATTCTCTATAAGAATCATAGATAGTCTTTAGCAATCCAAGTTGTCTGTTGTCCCATTGAGAAAGTGAATTGGGACGCTGCGGAACGTCCAAATCGGACGTTCCCGTATTTTACACTAAAAAACAACAGTACAATTTAAAAAGACTTCTATTTAAGACATTTTCATAAATGTTTACTTTTATATCTAAATATTTTTACAAAATTTTCTTTAAGATTAATTAAAAATATTACAATAAACTGAATCTACCACTAATTACAGGAGACATTTTGAAAAAAAGATTTATCATTTCCACCTATGTTTATTCATATTCGCGCCATTTTGTTAAATAAGTACAGAGATCATTAAACATTAAAGCAATACTTAAGACCTGGTTCATTATTCTAACGATATTACATACGTCCGTGTGTACATATTACCAAAAACTTTTTTATTTACGACGTACCCTGTCGTAATTCAGTGCAATGATAGTATTAGAGGAAAGGTATAAATAAATTTAGCAAAGTGATAATGAAGTGGGACATATTTGATGACGAAAAGTTGAAAATATTAGGAATGTCAATTTATTTTATGATCAATAAGGCTGGTGGTACTGGTGGAGGTATTTTTAGAAAGATGTATGGCAATTTTTTAGTTCATGCAAGTGAAATTGTTAACAGCAAAGAAATGAAACTTTAGGTATTGAGTATCTTGCAAATTCAGATAACGGATACATTAGCAAATTTATTATGGAAATTATCTGAAACAATTGATTGAAAATAGTTCCCCCATATGTCTGAGTTAATAAAGTCAATATGCAAGGATGAAACTATAGCATTAACAGACTTATATCAATTAACTAACAAATTATGATTCAAAAGGAGCATAAAATGGATAAAATAGATTATAAAAAAGTATATAGTACCATATACAAACCGTCATCTAAAAAAGCAGCAGTTGTAGATATACCCACTTTACAATTTATAGCAATTAGGGGGGAAGGCGCACCAGGAAGCGACTTGTTTAAACAATCTATTCAAGCTTTATATGGTATTGCATATACTATTTCAATGAGTCACGCAAATGATGACTTACAAATACCAAATTTTAACCGATTTGTTTGTCCGCCACTAGAAGGTCATTGGAGTACAATAAATGGAGCAGAATACGATGGAGTGGACCAAAGTATTTTTGAATGGGAACTTAGAATAATGATGCCAGAATTCGTTTCTCAAAAGTATTTTGAAAAAGCAAGAAGTATTGTATCAGCTAAAAAGAATAATCCTAAATTTGATGAAGTAGCTTTAATCACCAGAGAATCAAAAAAGCATTGTGTAATGATGCACATTGGATCGTTTGACACGGAAATCAAAACATTTAATATAATGGAAACATATGTTAAGGAAAATGGGTATCGACGTAAATCAAGAGATCACGAAGAAATTTATTTAAGTGATTTCAGAAGAGTAAGCAGTGATAAACTAAAAACTGTTCTAGCTTTTGAAGTTGGAGGGTAATTTTCTCGATGATTTAACAATAGGTAAATAGATTTTTCACTTACAACCAAGAAATATACAGTGGAAGTGAAATCTATGAACCACTAATTTGGTACATTAAAGACATTTAGTTATATAATATACATTAAGTACACTTATGGAATTGTTGTCAGAAATGTGGAAAGAAACATATTTTTTGCATCCCTATCATTTGGGTATTCGTTTATTAATTCTAGAATGATTTTATAGGAATATAATTTTTCTATAGAATGTTATTTTTGAAGGAAGTTTTATCAAAAGCCTCTCCCAAACTCACATTCTATGGCTAACAAAAAGAATCCATTTTGAAAAAAAGATTGATCAAAATGGATTCTAAATTTGAGCTCGACTATTTAATTATATAAAAAAGTTTATCATTCTATTGTCTAACTTCTTCTACAAATGCGCCATATTGTGGAAAATCAACAGATTATAAAACTTCATTCTACAACAAATACTAAGTTCTATTTATAACAATTGTTCCAGCTAATAAATCATGAAAAGCACGATTATCTTGTCGCAAAATTACCATAAAAATGCTTATGATTAGAAGTATTCCAAATGAAATTAAATAGAGAAAACTTCCACCTATATATCTAATAACCATTGTTCCAATTGTAACCTTCTGACCATTAGTTTTTACTACTCTGATACCCATTAAACGTTTTCCTAGTAGATAACCCTTCCAAATTACAGGTAAAACAATCACATATAAACTTGATATAATCTGCATTAGAAGTAAACCCTCTTCTGATTTAGTTATCAAGTAAATTGGTAGTGAAATAAACAGGAATATTAAGACGCTATCTATAAAATATGCAAAAAATCTAAATACAAAATCAGCTGGCCTCTGCTCCACTTAAACACTTCCCTAAAAATAACTTATTTTAGAAAAGTATATCATCTATATTCTTTTTCAATTACTTCCAAATTATTGAAAGATAACATCTTTATTTAACATAAGAAAAAACTAATAATACCTAGAAGATAGTCTCTCTTTTTTCAAGAAAGACGCCATTGTTGAAGATATAATAATACTCTATTTAATGAATTACATTACTTAATTTGAGATAATATTTTCCAATCGAACGGGTTTTTTATAAAAGTATGGACCTAAATCCGATTCATGTGTGTTTATATAAGTCCATGTGAAATCTGAATCAACTACATAAACATCTTGTTCATTTTTAAAATACCCTACTTTTATTTTTTCTGCACTTTCTAACAGCCACCCATAATTATGATTTTGGTAAAATACGAAACATTTTTCTTTCTTAACCTCAGTAAACGCTGCGTTTGCTTCTTCTCCTTTTTTACAAGACAAATCATTATAACTAAAAACATGCCATAAAAATTGATCAAAATAAATTTCATCATATTTCCTCGATTTACTAATGGTGTTCGCAAATGCTTCTTCCCACAGTTTTCGTAAATATGCGCCATCATAATCTGTAGCAATTACTCCTTTATCCGTAAAACCCTTAATAAAATCGTATCTTCCTTTAGTAAATTCAGCATGATATAACAATTCAGTAACTGCTTTTTTAGGTAGCACATCAATAATTGCTTGCAATTTTTCTTTTTCTCTATTCATTATTCCACCTCAATATAACATTTTTATAACACAATTTTCTAAAAAATATAGTTCTCCATGAATGTAGTCTGGATACCCTTAACTACATTCTTGCGCCACTTAGTTGAATACCGATTGAATTTTAGTAGCAACTTCTTTTGGGTTTACATCAACTGATAATAACTGATTTATTTCAAACCACATAGGAAGATAAGTTCGCCGATTTCTATTCTTATCTGTATATTCTATTCCTTTCACTGTACCAAGTTTTCCTTCTGTTATCTCAGGCAAGGAAAAAATATTGTGTACCATTATACTGAACTTTTGCAAAGCATTCACTTATATTAACCGTACTTCCACTATTCTAGGGCTTCTCTTTTTGCACCATCTTCATGTGTCTCTCCACTTTCTATTCCTCCACCAGGGAAAACATAATAAACTGAATCTCCAACAACTCTCTTAATAAGACATACTTTTTATTTATCGATAAAAACCACTGAGCCTCTATTTCTCATATTTCCCTCAATGTTAAATACCTTTTAACTATTACATCCTAATTTAATCAAACAAAACGCAATGATATTATATCATCGCGCCATAGTGCTGAATAACATTTAATATAGTAAACAGAACTCAACTTATGTATACTAACACCTCATGTTGCAAAAACTTTTTATGCAAGAAATTCGGGATATAATTAAATTCCCCCTCTTCAAAACCTTTATAATTTAACAATGTATAAAATCATGTATATTCATTAAAATTCCAATTCTAAAAAACACTGTTATATCAACGTTCTCTATAGTATGCGGGTTCCTATAGTTGAATACGCTAAACATAAACATACGAAAATACCTCTGATTCTCCATTTCGGAAAATAGAGGTATTATACTTATTTATACTGGGTCAGGGTCTCCTTGTTCAGGAGGACAAAGTGGTACCTGGAAGATGTCTTTCAAAATATTAAACGTATCTTCACCTATTACAATATCTAATACGCTAGCACCTTGCTGTACTCTAGCAAAGTAAGTGATAACATCATCACACAATGATGATCTTACACATATTACTTGCAGATTCTCCATTGAATAACCTCCTCTCTAACAGTCTCATAGTAGACTATGAAACAAGAGAAGATATGCTTGTACTAATGGCTTGATATTTTAGTACATTTTCAATAACTGCTTAATTCATTTTTTTTAACCTTCTATATCATGCTGACCTAGAAACATTAGTAATTTCAGAGATTTGTTTTACAGTTATGTTCCCTTCTTTATTTAGCTTTAAATCATGATTTATCCCTGCATGTTTGTTTCTATAAGGTCCTCCACTTTGAGTAAAGATAATTTCAGTTATTCAATAACCACTACCCTATAACTTAATACCAATTATTTCAAATGTTTATCTTTCAGGCAATCCTTATTACAGTGAATCGTCCTAAACAGAACTCCCATTAGTATTTAACTTTGAAATAGATTCAGAAAAAGACGACCTGGAACATCATGGACAAATAAACAAAAGATTATCGGAGCATATTCTCGCTATCGTATAACGAGAAAGTGATGTTAATTATTTATTACTCATATAAGAATCTATCAAATTAATTTCTTTTTCGAGTTTTATTCTCCTCTGTAAAATTTCTTCTTCTTCTTTCTTAAGCACATCAATATGATTATTAAGTTGCTTCATCACATCATTAATCAATTTTTCATTTCCACATCCATAAGCCTTTTTCAAATTAAACATTAATTGAATATCTTTAAGACTAAATCCCATTGACTTTAAATCCATAATCATTTGAAAATCATCTATTTCTTTTTTTGTGTATACTTTGCGATTTTGATCCCATGATGGTTGTAAGAGATTCATATCTTCGTAATGACGGACTGTTTCCTTAGTTGTATTTACAGATGATATAAATTCCCCTATCTTCATTTTACTCCCTCCTTATATTTGTATTGACGTGTGGTTAACCACACATGGTTAAATCACTATGAATACTAGGAAATGGAGGTGACTGACATATGATATCTTTAGTTTTGGCAATTTGTTTAGCAAGTTTTTATGGTGGAACGTGTATCTTAAGTGGACTTTTACAATTTCCGAAAAAATTAATTCCAACCTGGGCAGCTCTGAGTATGGTAATCTCTGGTTTAGTATTAATTGGTACGGCTATTTTAGTTGTAACGAACTCGGTGTTGTTTTATGTTTTAGCCACCTGTTTGATAACGCTACATTTATTAGCAATATATAATGGACTATACATGCACCATAAGCTTAATTTATTTCATCATACAATAAGAGCTATTCTTTCTGTAGTAATTATTATATTATTTGTAATTTAATTTCTGTCACAGACTATCACTCTATGCTATTGTTTGGAACCATCTGTTATAAATTCTATAGTCAATGGTACCAAGTCTTCTGTTAGCTCTGTTGTGTAAAAGGTTGTATAATATTCAAGCTGCTTTTCACCTATTGGTATTTGATGTTCATGCTCATAAAAATACGATATTCTGGTAATCTCTTTTCTTTCTATGCTCAACTGGTGAATATACAGGTTAGTAGCCATTTTGAAACAAGATTGATAAAAATGGCTTCTTCCCCTATAGAATTTATGTGTTTCTTATTAATAATTGAATCAATTTCTCGGTATTTTCTTACATAATCAAAGCACCCATTTGTAGAAGATTACTTGATCTTTTTTTGATTGTATTTCTGGTTTATTTTTACCTATATAAGATGGAAGTCTACTTAATTAATATTTATCATTGATTAACTGTTACATATGATGAAAGTACGTTATTATAAGATTTATACTTTTTTTCAGGAGGACAAGAATTGATTGAAGTTAAAACATACATATCCAAAGGTCACACTAAACCAATCAAAGATATTGATTTAAGTAACACCCCCAAAAACCACCATAATTATCCTGATTTTTTTTATTATGATGTTAGCAAGGTTAAAAAAGGAGAACTTTGTATAGATGAAGAACTAGGAGAATGGATAGAAAATGCTATGTTGATCACTTATAAAGATCAGATTTTAATAGGGCCAGGTGTGCGTGAGCTTGAACTTATTCAAGACGTAATGTATGCACTAGCTGAATTTTATAAAAATGGTTTTAAATCATTAACACAAACACTGGGTGTATACTACAGTCGTATCCGTATTAACAATAAAGGTGAGGATGTAGAATTTATCATTTTTAAAGAAGGTAATGAAGAAAAGTATGAATATCACGGATGCGCACCAAGAAATCTACTATTTCAAGCAGTATTAGATTCTGCATTTGCATACTATACAACCTTACACAAAATAGATGAACTTAATAACGATGATTATGAAGGCATAGTCATTATCATAATCGAATTAAGAGAATTACTTAATTGAGGTTTGTAATAGATGAGTATTTTTCCTTATTTTCTAATACACTACTTTATAGATAATCTCGCTGAATGAAAAAAAGAATTGACTAATATTGGTTTAGAAGAAAGGTATCGTCCGCAAGTTCTATTTTTTGGTAATTGCGTATTAATGTAATTGTAAAATTATAAAAAACGGACTGTCATATTACAGAACAGCGCCATATTGTTGAATAATATTTTCATGAAATCCAGTAGTAAGATAAGCTTATCTTAGTCTATTCGACTCACTTGTCATTGTGTTTAGTAAAAAATTGGGATCTCTTTTTATTTTTAATCATCACTTTTCACCTGTAACAATTCTTTTAGGTCATTTGTTAAGATATCCAACACTCCCCCAACTAAGGATTCATTATTGCTTAAAATAATAATGACAAGTTCTGTATCAAGCTCACGGTAAATATGGGATATAAATCCTGGTACAGATCCTGAATGTTCAACAGTATCTCCATTTGTAAACCACCCATACCCATATTCATCGTTGGATGAAATCTTAGTATAAGGAGCATACATCTTAGCTATTGTCTCTTTTTTTAATAATTTTTCAGAATATAAGGCTCTATCCCATGTCACTAAATCATTTATAGTTGTATACAAACCCCCAGAAGAATGATACAAGAAATAGTCAAAATGGATAGGATATACCTCATTTTCAAAATGACTTTTTTTATACCATCCAATGGCTTTGTTATCTTGAATATCCCAGTCAATACTATAGCCCGAATTCGACATCCCTAGAGGTTCAAAAATATTCTCTTCTAAAAATAATTCGTATGGAATACCCGATATTCGTTCTATGATCAACCCTAATATTAAATAATTTGAATTACTATATTCATATCTTTCACCAGGTTTAAAGTTAAGGGGAATGTCTTTATATATACCAATGGATTCTTCTGGGGCTAGCAATGGGGTAACATCTGAATTTTCAAGAAATTTATTAATGTTCTCAAGTAATTTTCTATGATCTGAATTTACAATTCCAGACGACATTGATAATAGATGATGAATCGTAATCCCTTCCCAATGAGTAATTTCAGGAATGTAATCTGTAACTTGATGATCAAGCTCTAGCAATCCTCCTTCTTCTAGTAGTAATATCGCTGCAGCTGTAAATTGTTTAGTCACTGATGCCATCATGAATTTAGTATCTAAGGTATTTGGGGTATCTTTATCATAGTTGGCCTTACCAAACGTTTTAGAGAATATTTCCTCACCTTTCATACCGACGTATACAGCTCCTGAAAAATCATAGTATTCTTCGTAGCGAGTTACAGCTTTATCAATTTTGCTATATAAATCCAAGTTGTTTGAATTTTGACTCTCACCTCGTACTTGATCTGATGTAGTATTTTCTATTGTTGATTCTTCAACAAAGTCTGATCTTTCTGATAATTCATTCCCTTCTTTTGTAGAGTTCTCTGTAGAAGACGCGCTTAGAACAAGCGAAAAACTAATGAACATAAAAAATAAGCTTTTTTTCATACGAATCACCCCTTATACTTTTTTGATGATACATGAATAACTAAGCTTCTTTCAGAGACGTAATGAATTTAATACGGATTATTATCCTAAAGGTTTCAATTTATTTCTAAATAAATGAGGAACATTTCATCAGAAAACAGAAGTGCATCATTCAGGGCAATTTAGATTTACTTCTTGAAAGCCAACAAAAAGTACCATTTGGAAAGAAAGCTGTACAGTTTGGATTATTATGTTAAAAACAACATTAAAGATAAAACTAAATAAAAAGTCCGATCAATAAAAAGGGCGCTTTTCTGTTTGTTACTGAAAAGCGCGCCAAATCGTATTATGAGGTCGACCAATTGTTATTTGGTTAATCTATTTTTGAGTGGTACAGAAAAATGTATAAACGCTATTAAAAAAATTTTATATAAAACTCCCAATTCAGTAATATTTAATATTTCTTCGTCCATGACAGTCCATTTCAGATTGCCCTATTATAAAAGGTAGATTCATTCTTTAGGTTACGGATAGCCTTTACAACATTCTTGAGCCATTTTGCTGAAGACTTGGATTTAAGATTTGTATTAGGTTATTTCTACTTAGATCTACCTGTTTCAATATCTACGCCAAAAAACTTTTATAATTTCTTTTTCCTAACAATGAGTCACATTCAAGTTTAAAAACAGCATTATTTCGTTTCTCTATGCAATGTACGTCTTTTTAGTCTTGGTGAATATTTTATTAATTCAATTCGGTCTGGGTTGTTTCTCTTATTTTTTGTAGTAATGTAGTTACGGTCTCCAGTTTCTGTACAGGCTAGTGTAATTTTTACTCTCATGATTTGTTTCCTCCTAGAATTTAATCTTCAATAAATGTGGGTAATTCGTCTTTAAATAGTGACCAATCGCTATTCATCTCTATATCGGTCAACAGGCATTCCTCTATTGAAGCTGCAATCTCCTTTTGATTCATTTCGAGCCCAATAAATACAATTTCATTCATTCGATCTCCATAGATTGGATCCCATTTGGCTACAAGTTCTGGTTCTTCTTTCAAAAGTTGATTTCTTTCATTTTCCGGATAAGCTGCCACCCATTCGCCGGCTCCTTGAAGCATAATTGATGGTCCTGCTTGAGAAATTAAACCAGACATATTGTTTCGTGTTGCAAGCCAGAAAAATCCTTTTGCTCGAACAACATCTACCGGCCAATTTTCAAGCCATTGCTTCCATCTTTCAGGATGGAACGGTCTTCTACTTCGATGGACAAAGGATGAGATACCATACTCATCCGTTTCAGGAATGTGTTCTTCGTTTAACTCTTTAATCCAACCTGCACCTTGACTTGCTCGATCAAAATCAAACAGTTGTGTGTTAAGAACAGTATCTAAAGGTACTTGTGCATTTACTGTTTTATAAATTTTTGCTTCTGGATTTAACTTTCTAAGAACAGAGTGTAATTCTTTAACATCAATCTCTTCAATTAAATCTGTTTTGTTTAGTAGGATGACATCTGCAAATTCAATTTGATCTATTAACAGTTCAACTACTTCTCGTTGATCGTTGTCATTATTGGCTTGTTTACGATCTAACAGCGTCTCTCCTGAAGCAAAGTCATGCCAGAAGCGATTGCCATCCACCACCGTCACCATCGTATCCAACCTACAAAATTCGGATAAGTTGATATTCAATTCCTCATCCATGTACGTAAATGTTTGGGCTACAGGAATCGGCTCTGATATCCCAGTCGATTCAATCACGATATAATCAATATCCCCTGATTTCACAAGCCTTTCCACTTCAATCATTAAATCCTCACGTAATGTACAGCAAATACAACCATTTTGTAGCTCAACCATTTTCTCTTCCGTTCTTGAAAAACTTTTTTGCTTTATCATTGAAGCATCAATATTCACTTCACTCATATCATTAACAATAACCGCAATTTTCTTATTTTCTTTGTTCGCTAAGATATGATTTAACAATGTTGTTTTACCCGAACCAAGGTAACCACTTAAAACTGTAACTGGTATTTTCTTTTTCAAAACAACCTCTCCTTTAATTAGTTACGATTCTTTCTGCAGCCTTCCTTGCCCCAGAAATATTCCTTGCTACAGGTCCAATCTCAAGCTCAGCTAATGGTCCTGAAACATATAAATGGGGACACCACTCTAACCTTTGACTTACAATTGGATATCCACAATTTGCACACATCAAATTTTCGTTCTGAATCAATTGTTTTAACCAACTTTTTTCCGGAAGTTTTGACTCAAATCCAGTAGCTAAGATTATAGTCTTAACAAGGTCGCGAGTACCACTTTTATGATTTAATAAAATTTCACTATTATGTTGACTAGCTAATTCAACCTCATCATAAACGATTCGTAATGTTTCTTGTTTTTCTAGTCTTATTAATTTCTGATAGATTTCCTTTGGTATTGATCCCTTGTGACTTGCATGAGTTATTTGTTCTCTCCGTATTTTATAATCTGTTATTTCAGAAAAAAACTTCATGTATTTCGGGCCGAGCCATCCCGGATCACTATCTAATTCATGTACACGAAGCCTGTGTCTTGATAGTAATGTAACTTTTCTTGGAAACAAATTACAAAGCTTGATTACAGTATGTGCTGCTGTTATTCCTCCACCCACAACCACAACAGGTGGTTGTAAGTTCTTAAGGCTTGTAAGCTCTTCACTGAAAATATGTGAAACATGGCCAGCTATTCCTATGTCTAATTCTTTTGCCCATTCAGGAATATGTAATTGCTCATTAACACTAATGGAAATGACAAGATTATTTGATAAGACTGACTTGCCTTTATCCGTTTCAATCTTCCATTTTCCAGTTTCTTTATTAACATGTATGACTCTTCCTTGTTCCCAGTAATCTTTAAGCCGAATATCTTTAATAATAGAATCACAATGCTCATTAAACAAAGTAAGAGAAGGTCTCTTATAATGACCGTAAAAATCTGTATGTTTGAATGATTTACTAAAGTTTTGAAGACTAAATGCATTAACATCAATATGATGAACAGAAGGTGAACGTAAATATTCCATACCAATCCTGTTAGTTAATTTTTTCCATTTCCTCATCGGTTCTTTATGAGGATCGATAATTAACAGTTCATCAATCGTCGTTTTACCACTTTTTATTAAGTAGTTCGCTATCGTACAGCCATGAACCCCGCCACCAATTATGGCCAATTCATACACTAATATGTCTCCTTTCTCTTAAATCGTAATGATTACGATTTAAATTATATTACACGAGTCACATGAAATCAAGTCACTGAATATTTAAAGTGACCTCATTTTTAGCTGAGGCTCTTCCCTTACTTATTTTCGGTTCTCTTTTACTAATAAAAACAACACTAAGTCTTCGAACATAAATAATATGAAACGAAGAATTTACACCTCGATGCACTAGTAATTAATCCCTTTTAAATATGAACGGGGCTTCTTCAATACTCACAGCGGCAGTTACCGATTTCCCTACAATTTATTACTAAAAAAATGATTAAATAAAAATACTTGTTATTCCACAATATGGCCCGACTGAGGAAGAAAACCACTGGCATTTTCGTGAAAGATTATCTTTTCACGATTAAGTTGTCAATGATATTACAACTCAGTTGTGACATGAAGAAGTTTTTTAGTTGCCTTATGAAATATTAAAGTATAAAAAAGAGGCTGGGACAAAACCTAATTAAAATGAAGAAACCGCACGAAATCAAATTTATAAACCTTGATTTCGTGCGGTTTTATTTTTGCTTAATGTATAAAAACCAGTTAGTTTTCCACTTATGTCCCAGCCTCTTTTAACTTCTGTTTCATATATTTGAGAAAGACCCATATGCTATAAAAAATTGTTGAAGTTGGATTGTATTTATTAGCTTTCCTTAATCATACTTTAAGCCAAATGTTTCATAATAAGACAAGAGCACTTATTGTTTTATAAATAATAATATACCCTGTTGCTATTTTTAACTCTTTATATAAAAGAAACTACTTTTTCATACCTTAGCTATCTATAATTAACTATTTTACTTTGTAAAACTCTATAAGCCATTTACTAAATGCTTTTTCTAAAGTTTCTGTTTCATTTCCATCTTCATTCATTTCTACCTTAAATAAATACAGACCACCATCATCTAAGCTGCCTACTATCATATTAGGGATTTTATGTGCAATTATTCCGTCATCATAATATAACTCCCAGATGTTTTCATCCACATTGTAAGCTGTAGCTGAGTGTATCATCTGATTGTAATCATCATATCGGTGTAAATGATAATGTCTATAAGCTATTGTTGAAAACTCAACTATATTATACCCAAATTCCATTTTTATGACAGTTGCTAGTTCATTGTATATTTCACTTGTAGTAAAAAATGAAAATATTACTCGATCATGCTCACTTTGTTCAATCATACCAGATATAGAATTTTTTTTTATAAAGTTTCTTATATACGCCTTAGTAGGATAAAAATTATTTTTTGCATATTCTTTTAATATATATACACTATATTCTATTCCCATGTTGTCACCTCTATCTCATCTTACAAAGGAAATTTAGGAGTTCTCTTTCCAAATGGTACTTTAAACAAACTATAATGAGTTATCATATTTGGCGGAAAAAAGGAGTTGTTGGATTTTTGATGATATAAAATCAACAGCAACTACTGAAAAATATACTAAGTTATTAATTCATTATGAGTTTAATTTGCTTTGCACCCCTACCTCGTTCCCTTTGTTGATTAGTTTATTGGTTTATTGGTTTATTGGTTTAGGTTTCATCATAATTTCTGGATAACCTCATCAGAAAAACGAAGTCTACTAAAAGGAAGTTTAATTCCAAGTGTCGAAACCTATGATACACTAACCTTATCTAAGTTCAAGGGGTAAAACATATTCTTTTAACCTAATGAGGTTGTTGTCTGGAATAAAGAAACTTTATAAATTTTTGTTATGGGGAGAAAAAGCTTGGGAAAATAACCTTATCAAATGGAAAAACAGTAGAAGCTGAGTGTCTTAGCTGTGCAATAACAAGTGGATTAATAGAGCCAGATGGTGGTTTGGTTATTGAAACAGAGAACTTTCACGTACATCAAGGTGTTGCTTATCCAATTAGAGAGTTAATAATATTATCGGGAATCGATAGGTGGACAGGAAAATAACCCTAAACAGAATCTCCTCAAAATGGAAGTAATTTTTTCTATAAGTATCAACATAAGTCAACAACAATAAAGTAAAAAATTAATGTAAGTTACCCAGCATATCAATACCTACTTTTCCTTTTCTCCCTTTTAATTCCTAATTAAACCTTATCTAGTGACGCTATACTTCATAACAGATCAAATTGCTAATTATCTTCTTGTGAGAATTTATTTAATTAGAAATATTTGTTATTAATCACAAATATTTAGATTGAGTACTGTATAAAATTGTTATACAAGGAGTGAGAATATGTTTCCTAAATTAGAAACAGAAAGGCTAATGCTGAGAGAACTAATAGAAAATGATGCACAAGATATTTTGAATTGTTTTTCAAATGAAGATGTTTTACGTCACTACGGTCAACAACCATTAACAAGTATAGGACAGGTGAAAAATATAATTAAAAATTTTTCCATTAACTACAAGGAAAAACGAGGGATTAAATGGGGCATTGAAATTAAAGGAACAGAAAGAATTATTGGAACCATTGGTTTTCATGATTGGTCTTCCGAACATAAGAGAGCTGACATTGCTTACGCACTTTTTCCAGAACGATGGGGAAATGGGTATGCAACTGAAGCAATTACTAATGTTTTATCATATGGATTTAATGAACTTGAGCTAACTCGAATTGGAGCAGTTGTTTTTATAGATAACAAACCATCTAATAAATTATTAGCTAAGTTAGGATTTGAAAAAGAAGGGATTCTTAGAAACTATATGTATCAAAATAACATTCCATATGATACGAATGTCTACTCTTTGCTTTCAACAAACTAATCTGATTTTTCTAAAGTTATTCTAGATGCATTCAGTATAACTTCAGAACGATGATTTTAGGTCATCGCGCCATATTGTATAAGATCAACCCATGAATTGTACACCACTTTTTGGACTGTCAACACCTAACTAGACAACTTTCTTAAGGTGTCTAGTTTTGTACTCAACAGGACTTTCATACCCTAGTGTGCTATGAATACGAATATGATTAAACCAATGCACGTAGTCATGGAGTTCTCGTGTTAATTCTTCTAAACTTTCATATTTCCTCTCTTTAACAAATTCTGTCTTAATAATCTTAAATGTAGCTTCTGCAACTGCATTATCATAGGGCAGCCCTTCATGCTTTAGGAGCG
Source organism: Cytobacillus sp. IB215665 (assembly GCF_033963835.1). Lineage (NCBI taxonomy): Bacteria > Bacillati > Bacillota > Bacilli > Caryophanales > Bacillaceae > Cytobacillus > Cytobacillus sp. IB215665. The sequence goes on along the minus strand of NZ_JAXBME010000013.1, from coordinate 8,451 downwards.
TTTAATAGAGAAAGCATTATCAATTAACTGATTTTTAAATTCTTTTCCTCTATCTGTATTCCCTTTATAGATAATAATGAATTCAAGAATTTCATCTTAGCTGTTACGTTCTGTTTCTCGTTGGTTAGGGCTACCTTTTCCAAATAATTTGCTAAAAAAAAACCATTAACTCGCTCCTTTCAAATAAAACATTACTTTTAAACTTATGTTCGATTTAAAATAAATCAATAAGCATAATTTTTTCCCCATACAGATTTCAGTTAGACAAATATAAAGATAGGTAGGTAAATGAATTGATTTGCTATTTTTGTAGTAAACCTATTCATATCAAATGGTATTACTTGGGCGTATATGGAGGTTATGTAAGCTAAGTATAAAAGCCATTACGATGCCACCTATAAAGCCGCCAACATGACCAGCCTTGCTAATTTCTTCGATTTGAAAAGTCATAATAAAACTAAGAAAAATGAATAACATTATCATGCTATTATTGAGCGTTGTAAAATATTTTGTCTTTTTAATAATTAAAACAAAATAAATTCCTAGTAATCCATACCCTAAACCTGAAGACCCTGCCAACGGTGTAGTTCTATTCGAAAAGAAATGGATAACTATTCCTGAGAAAACACTTAATATTATACAAATGAATAGAAATTTTACACTCCCATATATTTTTTCTAGTGGCTTAGAAAAATAAAGTATAAAAAGAAAATTTAAGAAAAAATGTATTAAGCTCATATGTCCAATAGAATATGTTATTAATCTCCATATTTGTCCTTCAGTAACTAGCTGCTTTTCATAGGCACCTAGTTTAATTAACACGTCGCTTTTATAGCCCCCGTTAACGATGGTAAGGATCATTACAACAGTGTAAGAGATTAATAACAACAAGGTGACAGGGGATAATGTTAATAGATTTTTTATTTTCCTTGTAGATAACACCATATGATTTACACCCCAATAACAGATATATCAGATTTGCTCTTTTTAACTTATACCCAATTACTTTTTTATTTCATAAAAAAATCCTTTCTTAAAAGTCTATTATCCATTAATTTCTAAATCTTCACAACACCACTATTCCAAAATATGGACCTAAAATGGATAATGACACATATCTACTTTTCAGATATGCGCCATATTGTATAAAAGCATAAGAAAATTGCTAAAGTTTAAGCACCCAAGCAACCATACAATATTAACTATTTTAATGTATAAATTAATTTATGTGCTGGCTGTTATAATTTAAATATCAAGACCTTCAGTATAACCATCTGGAACAAGGAAAGGTGATGAAAAATTTTCAAACCATAATACATTTATATAATCATAGTCTTTGTAGTTATGTGATTGTATGTTTGTTATTGTCTCTAAAATGTAAGCTGAAATAGCTGTAACTAATTGATCATGGTCAGATAAACTCTCAAAACCCGTGTAATCCATAGGGGAATTTTGGCTAAGTAATTTTAGAATTCTGTTTAATTCAATTGGATCTCTTAAATAACGTAAAGAATGTAAAGGTACATAAAGTATGGCATGTTCTAAATTTATTGTATTATTCAAGACCGAAAGTCTTATCTCAGAAAGATTATCTCCTAAATCAAATTGTTCTAACTCAAAACAACCCATACTACTTAGTAACTCAATAGCATGATGTCCACCAAAATTAAATGAAGTATTCTCCAACAACTTTTTAATGCCAGGGTTTATTTTTGTCATATCATACTTTGTAACATCCTTGTATTTAATTCTTATAAGCTTTTCAGTTACAAGAACACTCGCTACATCAGTTCCTTTATCAATAAAATAACCAAAATCAAACTTTAAGTCAGCCAAAATATGACCTATATGCTTATCACTTAAATCAACACTTTTTAAAAAAGAAAGTAATTCATCAGCTCTAGTTGAAATTTTTTCATGCTTTACTAATTTTGCATTAGGTAAAATACGCACACATTTATTATCGAATATAGAGATGTTTGCTTCAAATAAACTCGATTCCATAATTCTTGCAGTCGAGGAATTTAAAAAATAATCAAGTATACTAAAACTCTCTCTATATTCGTTAAGTAATTTTCTATAGTATTCTTCCGTATCGACACTTAAATTTTTAGAGAACCCACTACTGGACGACAGTACTAAATGTTCTTCTATCGTATGCATAACATAATTCCTCCCCTTAATGGTATAAATACATTACAACATATTTGTCACTCTTATATATTCTAGGGAGTTCTTCATTTAAGTTTTTATAAGCGCTGCATGGACAAGTATATTTAAATACATTTCCCTCCAAGATCTCTTTTCCTTTTTCTTGTTCCACCTAGTTCATTCTTCATCATGTTTCACACATATCTAAATTTCAGATATGCTCCATATTGTTGAGAAGTATCTTGTTTACAAATCTTTTTATTCAGCAGTAACATTCGGACTGTTACATTATTTTCAATTATAATAGAGCACTTGCAAAAATTCAGAGCAAAGTCAATTATTTTTTGCTTTGGATTATTTACTACTTTTACACAAGGTGCCTTTATTCAAATTGAACACAGTGAGTTACTTCCATGATCCATATTCATTTTCAATTGGGCGTGATTGCTAGTGCAACAGGCCTATCAACAGGTAAAGTAGCTATAACAGACTGTTTTTTGGTATCGATCACAGAGACTGTATTATTTCCAGCAAAAACACTATTTGCAACATAAACTAATTGCCCATCTGATGTGATTGCTAGAGCAATTGGACCAAGCCCAACGGTGACAGTAGCTATGGTAGAATGCGTTCTTGTATCGATCACGGAGACTGTACCAGGAGAGTCACCGCTGTTTGCAACATAAACCAATTGCCCGTCAGGTGTGATTGCAACAGCACTTGGTTGATCCCCAACAGGAACAGTAGCTATGACAGAATTTGCCTTGGTATCGATCACGGAGACTGTAGAGTTATTTTCTACTACATAAACCAATTTTCCATCTGACGTGATTGCAAGGGCAACAGGACTATCAAGAGATACAGTAGCTATGACAGAATGCGTTTTGGTATCAATCACAGAGACTGTATCGCTACCAAATGAATTTATTATATAAACTAATTTTCCATCTGGCGTGATTACAACAGCATTCGGTTGATTCCCAACAGGAACAGTAGCTATGACAGAATGCGTCTTTGTGTCGATTACGGAGACTGTACCAGGAAAGTCACCTCTATTTGCTACATAAACTAATTTTCCATCTGGCGTGATTGCCAGAGCTTCTGGATTAGTCCCAACGCCTACAGTAGCAATAACAGAATGTGTCTTGCTATCGATTACGGAGACTGAGTCGGAAAGTAACAAATTTGATATATAGACCCATTTCCCATCTGGCGTGATTGCTAGTGCAAACGGATTAACCCCAATTGAAACAGTAGCAATGACAAAGTGTGACTTTGCATCAATCACGGAGACCGTTGAGGGATTGAAACCAACTCCTTCATTTGCTACATAAACTAATTTTCCATCTGCCGTAATTGCAACATCATTCGGTTGATTCCCAACAGGAACAGTAGCAATGACAGAATGTGTCTTACTATCAATCACAGAAACTGTATTGGTACCTACATTTGCAACATAAACTAATCCCATACCCATATCAACCCACCTTTCCAATCTTTATACTTCACTGTATTGTATGAAAAAAAATTAACATGATTCAAATTTAGTTTGTTTGGGGTAAAGGTAACAAATGGGTATGCCTCATTAAATTGTCTCTCATCCTATTAATAAAGAATTTATTGAAGTTGCTTGGGAAAAAAGATCTTTTAGATTAGTGCCCTATCGTATTATGAGATCAACCAGTACATTTAAATTGATTTATTATTAATAGGTAATATTCTTCAGGTAGTAGGGATGTGCTAACTACATTCCTACGCCATATTGTTCAATAAATTTATCCCACCAAAACCCGATCACCCTTACTTTCCGGTTGGGAAATCACTAAAAACTCAACTTCAACTCCCTCTTGGGGATTTAGGGTTATATCTTTCCCATCTAGCTCAATGTTTCCGTCATATTAATGACAATCCCAGTTGTAAAGCACATTTGAGAAATCTAACCTTTCTAAATTATCCTTTCTTATAAAAAAGTTAGCAACACCACTGTCTCCCCACATTATTCCCGCATCATCATCAGTATCAATTTGTAGTAATAAAATGGTATGTTCTTGTAATTGTGTTTCATGCTCTCTTGGATCAGTTTGAGTGAAATAGGGGTACCCACCTATTTTATGCCCTTCACCATAATAACTATCATATACATCCCATATTTCTATGTCATTATCCTTATCAATTTGCTGAAATCGATTCACTGAATCATCTAATAATTCGTAACACCTGAAATCTACTAGAGAAACAGGTTCATAATCTATATCAAACGTTAACGCTAATTCGTTTTCAATTGGAAAAAAATCTGTTTCCAAAGATTCTAGGATTGAAAAATCCGTTATTAATGCCTCCTCATTAAGAGTGTGTTGATGGTACAAAATCCTAAAATTTTTGGGATCCGTCAAATCTTCAAATTCTATCCCCATCACCTCAACTTCAGCAGAGATAAAGAACTGCAATATACCTCTTTCTGGCATCAACTCTAGTTGTGGAATTTCTTCAAAGTTCAACTGAGCCAATAACTTCATTGGCTTACCATTCGCACCTTTTGGATACTCCATTGTTTTTGGGAGGTATGGATAGCCTCCAAATTTACTTTGATAAATTTTTGTAACACCTTTCTCAGCTTTGATTTGAACATAAGGTTTTACTGTTTTTTCAATGTCTATTCGAAAACCTTCAAGCTCATCGGGTAAGTATAACCTATGCTTTTTACCCATAGTCCCTCCATTTAAAACAGAATTTTTATTCCCATGAACTCTAGAGCTTTATGTTAATTATCACAGTAACATCACTTTTTAAAGGATACTCCGTTTGTCGATAAAAATTAATGCAGTAACCATTCTCTACACTTTTGTTCATTCCATGAAGAAGAAGGTTTTCATACGGTAAATCGATTCGTTGATTACTAACCCTATCAATATAACTATTACTTTCATTTGAAATAAAGCACTGAATCAGATTATCTCCTCTTACTACAAACCAACCGTTTCCTTCTTCAAATGTAAACCTGAATAAAAATGTATTATGTGATATTTTATCTTCCACATCTAAATTATAAAAATCAAAATCTATAGCAAATAGTTCCTTTATATCTACTTCTCCATCTTTACTAATGGTGCAATGAAACATTTGATTCTGTTTATAAAAAACAAAATGACTATTATTGTTAAAATCTAAGTTACAAACTTCTGTAATTCCTTGAATTTCACAACTGATTTTTCTTTCTTGCAAGACCTCACCTTTTGTATCCAGCATCCTATGAATAACATGATCCCTTTCATCTTTTAGTAAATGAATGTTATCTCCATTAACATATACCTTGTTACCTATTGGAGGCTGAATCTTTACATTTTTATCTGATTTAATGACACCATCTTTAAAAGTAATAGTCCTTAGTTTGTCGGGTCTTTTATTATCAAACCAGTCTTTTGAATAAAGAAGTGACTTATTATTTATATTACCTATGAATTTTCCTACAAACTCTCTTTTCCCCTTAGGAACTTGTATTCTACCCCTATTAAATAAAGGCAAGGGTATTTCTTTTTCATTAGGATATGTAGTTATCAGTACCCACGGTTCATCATCTATTGTCTTAAAAAATTGGGGATGACCTAAGATTTGTTCTTTATCTTCTAAAATATCAAATATAGTTCCATTTGAATCTAAAATTACATATATTACCTTGTCACAAATAGTATTACTATCCTTATATATGTCAAATGAAATAATTGTATTATTCCCGATATTAATATTGTCAGTAGGAACAACTCCTTTTTGATTTTGCAGTATTGTTAAATGACCATATTCAGTGGAGTGTGTTTCATATTTGAGTACTGCTTTGTTACTGAGCAACTCTTCCATAAATCAATATCCCCTTTCGATGTAGCTCTATATTTTTTCTAAAAATAATAGTGCAAAAATAGGTGTATCTAATTAGTAGTTATTAATTTATTCTATATGTATAATACAATTCCTTTCTTCAATAAAATACCATCTACAAGAAATGAACTTAATGCTCTTTTTGTATAGAACATTATTAAATCATTCAAAACAATGTCCTAAAATAAAAAAACGCTTACCTGAATTTCAGATTTGCGCCATATTGTGGAATAACATCTAATTCACAACTCAACTTGTGTTTAATAATTCCTACCTTAATCTTTTTGATTTCAAAAATTACGTAACAAAATCAAAATTTCATATTACCTTCTATACCATTTTGTGACTAACTAATAGTCATGAAAATTCCTGTAACGGGCTATTAAGTAAGCTAGAATTGAATATGACATTCATTAATTTACAAAAAAGACTGGATACACCAGTCTTTTCAATCCAACCTCGGGTGCGTCAACTGTATCTAATTACATGTAAAAGTTGGTCACCGTAATTAGGAGAACCATCGGCAGTAGGTGTTGAAACGGAAATTACTTCATTCATAGCACTGCTTTGATATAGAAAAGATTTTGAAACTGGAAAGGTTTCAAATGAAGATGCTGCAGGTCTAAGTTGTATGGTTGATCCAATAGATCCTGTAACATCCGAATTAAATTGAAAAGATAGATTTTCATTTATATCCATATTACAATTTGTCTCAAATGAAATCTCATATATGCCAATATCAGAAAGCTGAATTGCATTATTGTTATTGGCTGTTGATAAATCGATACAGGGCCCTGGTACACCAAATACGACACTCCCACCAGGTGATGCAAATTCTGTTCCCTCTCCTTGAATTTGGCAGACCCCTAGCGCGTTACCTGGTAAGCCCATTGGTCCTTGTGGTCCAGGTTTCCCCGGTGGTCCCTGTGGTCCTTGAGGTGGTGGTGGAACTACCCTACATTTACAATTTTTATCTTTCATTGATAATATTCACCTTCTATAATTTGTTTACTCTAATTTATGGTTAATTTCTATAGAAGGTTAGACTAACGTATATAACGTGACTAAATTGTGCGAAAGTCAATGTTAATAAGGTCAACGAGAGCTAAGCTACGGTATACTGAGAAGTAGATTCCTGATTATGAAGAATATGAAAAAGTTCCAATTTTTCATTTCTGAGAAACTGGAATTAATCGACTCATTAAGTGCCCAAAAATAATAAGTGACGGTCATCAGTATTTCAGATACGCGCCATATTGTGGAATAACTTAGAAAAAAACCTTATTTCTTCGCATAAAATGGGATATATAGCTAATCATTGGGAAAGATATCTCAAACAATATTTAGGGTGGTTTCAATGAATAGAGTTTTGCACATTTTAATATCATTTGCTTTTTTTCAAATATTTACTGTAAGTACCGTATTTGCACATTCAAATGATAAGCCCCAACCTCTTGAACAATTATATTTAGAGATAGGATATACGACTGTTGAAGAAGCTGTAAATGAAGTTGAAAAGCATTTTAATCAAGACTTGAAAATGCCACTTAGAGTTCCCCCTATCGAATTCACACACTATTTTGGAAGATTTAATGATTTAGAAGGTGAAATAAACGACTCATTAGATGTGGAATTTGTTAGTGATAAATCCCCTGAAAATCATTACAAAATTGGTGTACGACCTATTGAGCATAAAATCCATATAAGTGATAAGTATGTTTTAGATCGTTATAAGTTAAAAAATGACATTCAGGCCACACATATGAATATAAGTGGATTTAATGTAATAGTTTTTGATAATGATCATTGGCAATATATGCTTAGTATAGATAAAAGGGTTTCTGACAAGGTGACTCCTGAAGTATTGGTTGATATAGCTAATTCAATTAAATAACCTTCTAGTATGAAACTAATATGATTGTGGAATTAGGGGATTTTGTATAAAGTCTAAAGTCCCTAATTTATGTACAGAAATTCACTAAAAATTTAATTAGAGCCTAAAAGAAAAGACGCATTTCAATACAGAAATGCGCCATATCGTATTATAAGGTCATCCAGATTGATATTTTAAAAGGAGAAGTGATAAAGTATGGGTCCAGTCATTGTCCTGGATGTCGCAAAAGGAGTAAGCTAAGTTCAAGTGTGAAAGATAATGGCAATACTTAAAAGAAACAGGTTATCCTGGTTGATTAACCTTCGTAATATAAGCTTAGCAAGAAGGATGGTTCAAGTCTTATCCCCTGTATCTTATGGTTAGTCCTTTTAAGAAATTCCGCGCGTACCGATCACCGCACACTTTGTAATTCTTATGGCCTTCTTTACGTAATAGGGCACCTAATTCCCCTTTTGTTATGATCACTCCAGCGCCTTCCAATATCTCGATCATATCCTCACTTGTCAAAGAGAGAGCGATTTTCACTTTCTTTAGAA